>JBCCHV010000049.1 GCA_039028635.1 Acidobacteriota bacterium | reverse complement strand
GCAGCAAGAAGTCGGCGAAGTGGTCGAGGTAGGCCTCGTCGAGGTGCCCGGTCTCCCAGGGCCCATTGATGCCGGTCTCGCGATTCCAGTTGCCCGGGTCGATGAAGACCCGAACGATGTTGTAGCCGAAGACCGCCATGGTGGAGAGGGCCATCTCGATGGCCTGCGGGTCGTAGTCGGCGCCGAAGGTCGAGTGGTAACGCGGAGAGGTCGACGACAGGCGGACGTAGTTGTTGCCGCGGGGCGTGAGGCGCTCGCCGGTGGCCGCGAGGCGAAACTCGCCGGCGACCGCCTCGATGCGCGGTAGGGGTTCGATTTCGGGGACCGGGTTGGCCAGCGTCGCCATCGGGAAGGACGCCAGCAGAGTCGGGAGAAGGACTTTTAGTCTTTTGATGAGTCACCGCCTGGCTGAAAGTTGTTTCGAGGAGACTGCCGTGAGGGCCGGGAGCCGGGCGGCGAGAACCTCCGCCGCCCGGCTCCTTTCGCTTCCGAGCGTCCTGAATCAGGTCGAACGACGCCGCAGCACCCGCATCGCCGTCACCAGCAGCAGGCCGACCATCGCCAACAGGCCGTAGGTGCCGAGGGTCGGAATGGCGATCACCGGTGCTGCGGAGACGAAGGTGCAAGCCACCGCCTCGCCGTCGCCGAGCTCGATGGTGGCGGTGGCGGTGTCGAGGTCGACGAGGGTGTCGCCGCTCGGGTCGACGCACTCGATGTCGGTCAGCGGCAGGTTCGCGACCGCCAGCTCGGTCACCAGATAGGTCCCAGGAGCCACCATGAAGGTCTCGCTGGTGGGCAGCGTCGGATCGGCGTCGTCGTCGAGGCTGAAGCCGCCGAGGTCGCCGGTGTAGTCGAAGTCCTGCGGCGAGTCCGGCACGACGTCCTTGGTGATGGTGATGGAGCCGTCCTCGACACTCACGAAGGTGCAGGTGACGGTCTCGCCGGCGAGCAGGTCGACGCTCACCGTCCGGGTGCCGAGGTCGCCGGTCGAGATGCCGCTCGGGTCGCTGCAGAACAGGTCGGTCAGAGTGAAGCCGGCGACCACCGAGGCGGTGACGTTGTAGATGCCGGCGGGGACGAAGAAGGATTGTGAGGCCAGCAGCGTCGGGTCGGTGTCGTCGTCGAGGCTGAAGGCGCCGAGGTCGCCGGTGAAAGCGAAGTCTTGAGGCCCGTCGGGGATGGTGTCCTGGGAGACGATCACCTGGCCGGTGGAGCTCGGGCAGCCGGTGGGAGGAGCCGCCAGGAAGGGGGCGAAGAGAACGTCGCTGCTGACCGAGTCGCCGGCGCCCGGTCCGACGCCGGAAGGACCATCCGGTGACCCCCACCAGTTGTCGACGAAGCTGGTGCCGGCGCCGGTGGTGTTGTCGACGCCGGTGCCGTTGAAGGCCAGACAGTTGCCGTCGGAGGCGGCCTCGAAGGACGAGCCGGCGCCTTCCAGGAAGACACCGGTGCCGTTGTTCAGGATGCGGTTGCTCTGCACCTGCAGGCTGGCGCCCAACTCGAGGCGGATGCCGATGGCGTTGGGCAGCGCCAGGGCGGCGCCGAGGTCGGTGCCGATGAAGTTGCCGACGACGGCGTTCGAGCTCGAGGTGGCGCCCGAGGTCGCGATGGCGGCTTCGGTGTTGGCGGCGATGACGTTGGCGGCGCCGGCGGCGGCACCGCCGACGGTGTTGGAAGACAGCGCCGTCACCCCATCGCTGGCCAGGGAGATGCCGTGGATGCCGTTGCCGAGGGGCAGCGTACCCGACACGTCGGTGCCGATGAAGTTGCCGGCTACCGTGTTGCCGCTGGTGGCATCGCTGCCGGTGGCGATGCGGATACCGGTACCGTTGTTGCCCGAGATGACGTTGCGAGCCGCGCTGCTGGTGCCGCCGACGGTGTTGTCGGAAGCGCTGATGATCAACATGCCGGAGCCGTTGGGAAGGGCCACGGTGCCGCTGACGTCGGTGCCGATGAAGTTGCCCGCCACCAGGTTTTCGCTGGCTCCGGAGTTGATCAAGATGCCGCGGCCGTTGTTGCCGGAGATGACATTGCGAGCGGCGGCGAGCAGTCCTCCGACGGTGTTCTGAGCCGTTTGGAGCTGTACTCCCAAGCCGTTGGGGAGGGCGGCGCTGCCGGTGGCGTCGGTGCCGATGAAGTTGCCGGCAATCACCGTCGAGCTGCCGTTGACCCGCACGCCCTCGCTGCCATTGCCGGAGATGACATTGCCGGCGCCGGCCACCGAGCCGCCGATGGTGTTGGAGGTCGCCCCGCCGCCGGTGATCCAGATGCCGCGCTGGGTGTTGCCGCGGTCGAGGGTGCCGGAGGCGTCGGTACCGATGTAGTTGCCCTGGACGGTGTTGTCCGGGGCGGCGGTCTGAAAGCTGATGCCGTGGACGCCGTTGGCCGAGATGACGTTGCGGTCGGCCGGGGCGGTGCCACCGATCAGGGCCGTCGAGCAGGCGATGCAGCGCACGCCGACGCCGCCATTGCCGGCGGCGGTCGAGCCGTCGGCGGCGAGGCCGACGAAGTTGCCGGCGATCACTTGCCCGGTGCTGGCGGCGGGGTTGTTGATGCCGGCGCCGGGAAAGCCGCCGATGGCGAGACCGCGCACGGTGCATCCGGAAGCGGAGAGGGTCAAGCCGGCGCCGCCACCGAGGGCAGAGCCGTCGAGCTCGATCAGGATCACCGCATCGGAACCCACCGCCAGGGTGTTGGCCGAGGCCCCCGGCTGGCTATAGCCGTCGATGGTCAAGGCCTCGGTCACGGCCGGTAGCGCCGAGCCGGTGACGGCGATGGTCTGAACGCCGCCGCCGGCGATGTCGAACTCGATGTCGTCCGGACCGGCGGCGCCATTGGCGGCGAGGATGGCTTCGCGCAGGGAGCAGTGGACGCCGTCACAGCTGGCGTCGTTGACGTCGTCCGCGGCGTTGACGGTGAAGGTCGCGGCCAGCGCTCCGGGCACGGCGAAGGCCGTCGAGATGATCGCGACCAGGGCGAATCTCCCGACGACCTTCGCCACCGTCCAGACCTGGCGAGCCGGTGGGCTCGAGCCGGCCTGGGGCCCCTGTGAAAAGTTTGTGAGTCGTCCTCGATGGTTGGTTTTCATGGGTGAGCTACCCTCCGCCTGAAGTTGATCCGAGTTGGTTCATGGCCGCCGGTGCAGGACGGCACCGGCGGCCTCATGGAAGGGCCTTTGTGCAAGGCGAGGGCCAGCGGACTCAGAGCTCGCGGCGGGTTCTCTGGGAGGCTTGCAGGGAGGCCCTCGAGATCGCTGAAAAGCCCTGGTTTCAGGACTTCTTCAGCGGATCAGGAAGGGGAGGAGAGGGCCGCTGCCAGGGGGCTTGCTGCTCGCCAGGAGATGGCGGGTGCACGAATTCGAGCCTTGGGTGCTCGGTTCTAGCAGGCAACGAAAACGGCCGGGGACCGCTCCTGGGAGCGACCCCCGGCCGTGGGAACCGAGAGGGGAGTCTGCCGGCCGATCACCGGCAGGTGGCTTGCGCCTAGAGGTCGACGACTTTCAGGGCCTGGCTCATCAGCACCACCGGCATCTCGACGTGGACCTCGGTGCCGGGCTCGGAGACGTCGATCACCAGGCTGTTGCGGACCTTGCGCACCTCCACCGAGTCGTCGCCATCGAGGACTTCGACGATGGTGGCGTCGGGCATGGCGCGGAACTCGTCGATCACCTCGCGAACGTGCGGCGCCCAAGGGCCGACCTCGGAGCGGATCTCGGCGCGCTCGTCTTCCGGAATGAAGCGCGTCGCCGCCGACATGGCGAGGCCGACCAGGGCCGCCGGCACGGTGATGTTGATCGCCGGCTCTCCGACTTCCTGCACCGAGACGTGGACCATCCCGGCGTGGCGCACGCTGGCGACCGCGATGCCGGCGGCGCCGACGGTGCCGACCAACATGACGCAGGTCAGGCCGATGGCGATCCAGAAGGCTTTCTTCATCATGGCTCTCTCCTCTCGGACCTAGCGCGATTCGGCGTAGTGATCGACCCACACCCGCACCCGGGTGTCGTCGTCGGTCACCGTCACCAGCTCCCCGGCGCCGCGATCGGCGAGGGCCTGGATGGCGCCCATCAGGTTGATTTCATTGCCGTCTCCGGAGAGCAGGGCGTCGACCACCTCGAGGGGCAGGCGGGCGTCGATGTGAGAACCGTCCCGGGACTCGACGGTGGCGACTCGCAGGTAGCCGTCCTCCTTGCGCACCTGAAGGCGCTGGTCCTTGTCGTCGATGTCGACGAAGACGGCGTCCTGGGTGTCCTCGAAGGACTGCCAGAGCTCGCGCAGCTCGGCGATGCTCCAGTCGGTGTCGTCGATGCGAATGCGGCCGTGCTCGATCTCGTCGGCGGGCAGCATGGCGAGGGCCTTCTCGGCGATGCTCAGGGGCAGGTTGACGCGCACCTGGGTGCCGTCTTCGCCCTCGTCGACGGTGACGTGGAGCCAGAGGTCGGAGGCGGCGGCGGAGCCGGCGGCGAGTAACAGGATCAGGCTGAAGCTGAGGAGCTTGAATGCTTTCATGGGGCGTGATCTCCTAGATTGCTATGGGTCAGCGAGCGAGCTCTCGAGATCGATCTCGTGGCGTTCATCCCACACCACGGTCGCGGTGGCGAGAATGTTTCGCTGCGCGACGCAATTCGCTTCTTCGGAGGTCCTCGTGATGAGCCGAGCTGCCCAGCAAACCCTCGATCGGCGCCGTTTCGGTGCCCTGCTATTGAGCTTTGGCGTCGCCGGGGGAGCTTTTCCGAAACTGCTCTGGGCCGCCGAGCAGGAAGCGCCGATCACGCGCCAAGACCTGCAGCACGCCGAGGCCTTGGCGGGCCTCGAGTTCAGCGACCAGGAGCGCGATCTGATGCTCGAAGGCCTGGCCGAGCTGCGCGCCGACTACCAGGCCCTGCGGCAGGTCGCGGTGGCCAACGAGATCGCCCCGGCGCAGACCTTCGCCGTCCTGCCGGTCGCGGACCGCGACGATCCCGGGCCGTCGCGGCGCAGTCCGGTGGAAGTCGGCGCGGCGCCCGCGGCGGTCGAGGATCTCGCCTTCCGTCCGGTCACCGAGCTGGCGGCGAAGATCGAAGCCCGGCAGGTGAGCTCCGTCGCCCTGACCCGGATGTATCTCTCGCGGCTCGAGCGCTGGGACGGCCTGCTCGAGTGCGTCACCACCCGCTTGCCGGAGCGCGCCATGGCGCAGGCCGAGGCCGCCGATCGCGAGATCGCCGCCGGTCGCTATCGTGGACCGCTGCACGGCGTCCCCTGGGGAGCCAAGGATCTCCTGGCGGTGGCCGGCCATCCCACCACCTGGGGGGCGGAGCCCTTCAAAGATCAGGTGATCGACGAGGATGCCGAGGTGGTGCGTCGGCTCGACGCGGCCGGCGCCGTGCTGGTCGCCAAGCTCACCCTCGGGGCCCTCGCCTGGGGCGATGTCTGGTTCGGCGGCAAGACGCGCAACCCGTGGAATCCGGAACAGGGCTCGAGCGGTTCGTCGGCGGGCTCGGCGTCGGCGACGGCGGCCGGGCTGGTGGCCTTCGCCATCGGCACCGAGACCTGGGGCTCGATCGTGTCGCCGTGCACTCGCTGCGGCGTGACCGGCCTGCGGCCGACCTTCGGCAGGGTGAGCCGGCAGGGCGCCATGGCCCTCTCCTGGACGATGGACAAGATCGGCCCGATCGCCCGCTCGGTGGAGGACTGCGCCCTCATCTTCGACGCCATCCACGGCGGTGCGATGGGCGGTGATCCCAGCCTCGTCGACCGGCCCTTCCGCTGGGATGCGCAGCGCGATCCCAGGACCCTCAAGGTGGGCTATGTCCGCTCCCTGTTCGAGGCGCCGGTGGAGGAGAGCGACGACGCCGAGGTGCGAGCCATGGATCGTGCCGCCCTCGCTCGACTGCGCACCCTCGGCATCGAGCTGACTCCCTGGGAGCTGCCCGACGACCTGCCGGTGAGTCACCTCTCGTTCATCTTGAGCGCCGAAGCGGCGACCGCCTTCGACGACCTGACGCGCAGTGGCGACGACGATCGCCTGGTGCGGCAGATCGCCAACGCCTGGCCCAACGTGTTTCGCCAGGCGCGCACCATTCCGGCCGTCGAGTATCTGCAGGCGAGCCGCATTCGCCGCCTGGTGATGGCGCGCCTCGAGGCGGCCCTCGGCGATCTCGACGCCTATGTGGTGCCGTCCTTCGGCGGCAACAATCTGCTGCTCACCAACCTCACCGGTCATCCGACGGTGGTGGTGCCGCACGGCTTCCGCAAAGACGGTACGCCGGCGTCGATCAGCTTCGTTGGGCGCTTGTTCGGGGAGTCGGACGTGCTCCGCCTGGCCCACGCCTATCAGCAGGCGACGGACTTCCATCGTCGGGCGCCGGACCTCGCCGCCGGGGCGCGACGCAAGGCGGACTGACCGTTCGGCCGCGACGCGAGGCGACCGGGACGAGCCATGGCGACATCGGGGATCAGGATCAGCGCTGGGCTCGGATGGCTGTCGGTCGCCGGGATAGTGCTCACCCTCGCTGGTTGCCTCGAGCCGGCGCCCTTCGAGGATCCGCCCAACATCCTCCTCGTCGTCACCGACGATCAACGCTGGGACACGCTGTCGGCAATGCCGCGAATGGCGGCCGCCCTCGGTCCGCGCGGGGTGCGGTTCGACAACGCCTTCGTGACCAACCCGGTGTGCTGCCCCTTCCGCTCGAGCCTGCTGGCGGGTGGCTTCTACTCCCATGAAACCGGCGTACTGACGGCCACGCCGGCCAATGGCGCAGCGCCGCGGTTCGACGATCGAAGGACCTTGGGGACCCTGCTCCAGGAGCAGGGCTACCGCACCGGCCTGATCGGCAAGTACCTCAATCGCTACGACTTGATCGCACCGCGGGTGCCGCCCGGCTGGGACTTCTTCTTCGCCTCTCAGGAGCCCCACGACTGGTACCGGACGCCCTGGATCCGGGGCTCGAGCGGGCCGCGCCACGCGACCGTCGGCGAAGCCTATGTCTCCGAGCGTCACATCACCCGGGTCGAGCGCAGCCAGGCCCTCGCTTTCCTGGGAGTCGATGATCCGCGCCCCTTCTTCTTGATGGTCGCCACCCACGCGCCCCATCGTCCGGCGATCGCTCCCCAGAAGGACCGTCGGCTCTACCGTGACTTCGAGTACCGGGATCGCGCCTGGGGCGAAGAGGATCTCTCGGACAAGCCCGACTACGTGCGTCGTCGGCAGGGTTTCTTCGAGCGCGAGCAGACCCTCGGAGGACGCCTGGTCGATCTGCCGCAGCGCCAGCTGGCGTCGCTGCAGTTGGTCGATCGGCTGGTGGTCGGGCTTCTGGGGGCCCTCGAAGCCGCCGGCGAGAGCGACCGTACGGTGGTCATTTTCACCTCCGACAACGGCATGCTGTGGGGGGAGCACCGCCTTTACACCAAGGCCATGCCCTACGAGGAGGCGATCCGAGTGCCGCTGTTGATTCGGGCTCCGGGATCGCTCTCGCGGGTCGTCGAGTCGCTAGTCGCCGTCGATCTCGACGTTGCCGCCACCGTTCTCGATTTCGCCGGTGTCCGCTTCGACGGCCGGGGTCACAGTCTGCGTCCCTGGCTGATGGGCGACCACGGGGTGGATCGGTCCGAAATTCTCCTCGAGGGCTTCGGGGTCGATCCGGACGTCACGCCGGCCTGGACTGCGGTGCGGACCGCTGACTGGAAGCTGGTCGAGTACGCCACCGGCGAGCGCGAGCTCTACGACCTGCGGACGGACCCCTTCGAGGAGAACAGCCGCCACCGGGAGCCGGCGCAGCAGGCGCACATCGCCGACCTCACCAGCCGTCTCGAGGGCTTCCGTGGCCTGGCGATTGCCGATTCGGTTTACCTTCCGCCGGCCCAGGTCGGGGCTTCCTTCGAGTATCGCTTTAGCGCCCGAGGGGGGAGCGGCTCCCGCCATTGGCAGCGGATCGCCGGCTCTGTGCCGCCCGGCCTCGCGGTCGCCCCCGACGGCTCCCTGGCCGGAGTCCCTCGGAGGGCGGGGGATTTTCGCTTCACTCTCGAGGTCGAGGACGCATCGACTTCGCCGGTCACCGGCAAGCCGCAGAGCCACCGACGCCAGTTCCACCTTTCGGTCTCACCCTGAGCTGTCGCTTTTGGCGCTTCGTTGGTGTCGTATCGATGTCGTCATAAAAACTACGACTGTAGTAGAATGGCTTCTCGAACAACCTAGAGGAGCTTTCCGTTCATGGCCAAGATTCTGCGCATTGCCCTTTTCGCTCTGCCCCTGCTCTTTCTGCTGGTGTCGCCGGTGGCTGCCTCGGACGCCGACGAGGCAGCGGTGCGGGCAGCCCTCGAGAACTACTTCCGCGGCCACGCCACCGGAGACGGCGCTCACCACCGCAAGGTCTTCCATCCGCGATCGAGCCTGTGGTGGGTGCGCGACGGTAACCTGAACGAGCGCTCCAGCGAGGAGTACATCTCGCGCCACAAGGGAGAGGCGCCGGAGGACGAGGCCGATCGCAAGCGCCGCATCGTCTTCGTCGACGTCACCGGCGAGGCGGCGGTGGCCAAGATCGAGCTCGACTATCCGGGAGTCCTGATCACCGACTACATGTCGCTGCTCAAGATCGACGGCGAGTGGCGCATCATCAGCAAGATCTTCAGCTCGAAACGATAGATCCGGCCGGTCGATCCCGGAGGGGACTTCCTGGCAGCTGCCGGGATTTGGTGGTTCCCCCTCCTTCGTCGGGGTGATAGAACCCTCCCGAAGCGTTCGGCGCGGCAGTCGTCGAGGTCGGGCGCCGGTGGAATGACGGGAGCGGCTCCGCGGCGCGCCAGCCCTCCCGATCGCGATCGTCTTCGGGAGGGTGTTGTCTCATGCGGTGGCCTCCGTTCGGCCGGCTGGCCCTCGGCTTCGGGTCGGCTTTGGTGTTGCTCTGGTTGCTCGATGTCTCGGGCACCTGGTCCGGCCTGGTCTTGGCCCGCGGCGCGGCTTTGCTCACCGTTCTCGCCGCCGGCGGGGCGGCCATCAGGCTGTTGGCGGTGCGGCCGGAGCTGCGCTGGCCGGCGGCCTTTCTCGCCCTTTCCCTGCTGGTGCGGTTCGTCGGCATCGACCATGAGGTCCACGGGCGCTACTACGCCGACGAAGGCACTTATTACAAACAGGCGAGCCTGATCAATCAGGGACGCCTGTTCTCGCCCTCCTTCAACTACCCCCACTTGCTCTACTGGGCCGGGGCCTTCGCTCTCTGGCTCAGCGAGCTGCTCCCTGGCCTCGCCGCCGGCCTCGCCGACCACCTCTACGGCGTGCGCGAGCCCCTGGCGCGCTCGTGGCTGACGCTGCGCGCGGTGGTCGCCCTGAGCAGCGCTTTGACGGTGCCGCCGGTGTGGTTTCTGGCGCGCCGCCTGGCGGGGCCCCTGGCCGCTGCCGTCGCGGCACTGCTCACCATCGCTTCGCCGCTCCTCAACCAGCAAAGCCACCTGATCATCTGCGATGTGCCCTCGGCCTTCTTCGCCACCTGGTGTCTGGCCTTGGTGGGGCGCCTGGCGGAGCGCGAGGGCTGGCGCGATTACCTGCTCGCCGGGGTCGCCTCGGGCCTGGCGGCGGCGAGCAAGTACCCCGCCGGCGTGGTGGCGGTGGCGATCGTCGCCGTTTGGCTCTTTCATCGCCTGCGCTCGCGCGATTGGCGCTGGGGATTGTTTGGCGCCGGCGCCGCCTCGCTGGGAGCATTCTTGCTGGTGATGCCGGCGATCTTCGTCTACCCGCAGGCGGCCTTTGCCGGTAAGCGCGGCATCTTCTTCGGCGTGCGCCAGTATGCCGGCGGCGGCTGGCTCGGCGTCCAGCCCACCAGCCACGCCGCCTGGTATGGCGAGGAGCTGGTGACGACCTTCGGCCTGGTGGCCCTCGGTGCCGGCTTGATCGGTCTGCTCTTGCAGCGCCGCGAAGTGCTGCGCCGCCTGGCCTGGAACCTGCCCTATCCGGTGCTCTTCCTGGCGATGATGGTGGGCATGACGATGGTGGTGAAGCGCAATCTGCTGCCGGTGCTGCCGGCGCTGGCGGTGATCCTCGGCGTCGGTCTGGCGGGGTGGTGGCGGTCGCGCCCTACCGGAGGATCCTTCGGCTGGCGCAACGGCCTGGCGCTAGTGGTGCTGCTGCTGGCGCTCGCCGGCCCTCTGCACGCCACCTGGCAGCAGAGCCACGGCCTGGCTGCGCCGAGCAATCGCGAGGTCGCTCTCGAGTGGATCCGCCAGCACGTCCCGGCCGGCGCCCGCTTCGTCAAGGAGTCCTACACGCCGCGCCTTTCGCAGGGGCAGTATCCCCACCTCAAGGCGCGTTTCGCGGGCCGCTTCTCACTGGCCGAGATCCGCCACCCGAGCAACGACTATCTGCTGCTGGCGAGCGCCGCCTACCGGCGCTTTCTCAAACCCGAGGAGCTGACCAAAGAGCATCACCGGGTGTTCGCTGAGCGCTATCGCCGCATCTTCGACGAGATGGAGCCACTGGTCGAGTTTCCTCCCAACCCGACCCGTCTTGGTCCGCTGCTGCGCCTCTACGCCCTCGACCCGCTCGTGCCGGACCTCCGCCGCCAGCGTCGCTACACTGCCGAGGAGGCTTTCTGCAGCGCCGGCGTGGAGTCTCGGGAGGCCGGTCTGGCCTTCGTCGGGGAAGGCGCCTGGTGTGTCTTCAAAGGCTACTTCGCGGCCGGGCCTCATCGCCTGCAGGCCGCTGCCACGGCCACCGCCGACATCGCGGTGCGGGCGCGCGAAGGAACGGCGATAGGCTCGGTGGTGTCGGCGGAGGAGATCGCTCTGCCGACGGACGGCAAGTATTTCTTCTATGTCCGCATTCCGGCGGGCGAGCGCCTCACCGCCTTCGAGGTGGCGGCGCCGGCGGCGGAATCGCAGCCGGAGAGCTCGAGCCATGGCAGCACCCCGTGACCTGCAAGACCTGCGCGAGACCATCGAGGCGATCGATCGCGACCTGCTGACCCTGCTGCGTCGGCGCATGGACCAGGTCGATGCCATCGCCGACGCCAAGATCCAGGCCGCCTCACCGTTCCGCGATCGCGAGCGCGAGGACCGAGTGTTCCAGCGGGTGCGCCAGATCGCCCGCTCCCTCGATCTCGACAGCCATCGCGTCGAGCAGCTCTACCGGCAGATCATGGAGATGTCGATCGCGCGCCAGCAGGAGCACCTGCGCAGCAAGGCCGAGGCGCCGCTGCGGGTCGCCTATCAAGGAGTGGAGGGCTCGTACAGCCATCTTGCCGCCCAGGGGCGCTACGGCGGTCGTCCTGGCGGGGCCCTGCTGACCGGCTTCGAGAGCTTTCACCAGGCCGCCGAGGCGGTGCGTCGCGGCGAGGCCGATTTCGCCCTGCTGCCGGTGGAGAACTCGACCGCCGGCAGCATCCTCCAAACCTACGACGAGCTGGCGTCCGGCGATCTGGTGATCACCGGCGAGGTGATTCGGGCCATCGAGCACTGTCTGCTGGCTCTGCCCGGTGCCCGCTTCGACGATCTGCGCCGGGTGCTGTCGCACCCGCAGGGGCTGCTGCAGTGCGAGGAATTCCTGCGCCGGCACCCCCAACTCGAGCCGCGGGCCGAGTTCGATACCGCCGGGGCGGCGCGCAAGGTGCGCCAGGGGGGCGATCCGACGGTGGCCGCGATCGCCAGCGAGTCGGCGGCCAAGGTCTACGGTCTCGAGATCATGGAACGCGGCATCCAGACCGCCGCCGGCAACGCCACCCGCTTCTTCGAGGTCGGCATCGAGGCGGCCCTCTGTCCCCCAGACGTCGACTGTAAGACCTCGCTGCAGCTCGTCCTGTCCCACACGCCGGGAGCCCTCGGCAAGGTCTTGACCACCCTCGCCGAGCACAACGTCAACGTCTGCAAGCTCGAGAGCCGTCCGCGCGCCGGCACTCCCTGGGAGTATCGTTTCTATCTCGATCTCGAGGGCCATGGTGACCACGAGCGGGTGGCCGCCGCGATCGCCGCGGTGCGCCCCTTGACGGTCGAGATGGCTCGGCTCGGAACCTATCCCAAGGGCTGAGCAGGAGCGCGGTCGGCAGGGGCTGGAACAGCCGAGGAGGACTGGACATGAAGGCCTTGCGAGTGCATCGATTCGGCGGTCCCGAGGTGCTGCAGGTCGACGAGGTGGCGGATCCGCTGCCGGCGGCCGGCGAAGTGCTGATCGAAGTGCGGGCAGCCGGGGTCAATCCGGTCGACACCTACGTGCGCTCCGGTACCTACGAGCGCCTGCCGCCGCTGCCCTACGTTCCCGGCGGCGACGCCGCCGGCGTGGTGATGGCCGTCGGCAAGGGAGTCGGCGACTTCGAGGCCGGTGACCGGGTCTACACGGCGGGCGGCTCTCAGGGCCTTCTCACCGGGGCTTGCGCCGAGCGCATGGTGGTGCGCGAGAGCCAGCTTCGGCGATTGCCGCAGGCCGCGTCCTTCGCCCAAGGGGCGGCCCTCGGAGTGCCCTGGGCGACCGCCTTCCGGGGGCTGGTCCAGATCGGCGGCGGCCGCTCCGGAGAGACCGTCTTCGTGCACGGCGCGAGCGGCTCCGTCGGGCTGGCGGCGGTGCAGATCGCCTGCGCCCGGGGCCTCGATGTGTTGGGCTCGGCGGGGACCCCCGAAGGCCTCGACCTGGTCCGCGATGCCGGTGCGTCGCAGGCCTTCGACCACACTGCCGAGGGCTATCTCGCGGCGGTGCGCCAGGCCACCGGCGGCGATGGGCCCGATCTGATCCTCGAGATGGCGGCGCACCTCAATCTCGACCGTGACCTCGAGCTCGCGGCGCCGGGTGGACGGATCGTCATCATCGGCAGCCGCGGCAGGGTCGAGGTCGATCCCCGCGCTGCCCTCAGCAAGGACTTGACGGTGCGGGGATTCGCTCTGTCGAGCAGCTCGCCGGAAGCCATGGACGAGATCCATCGCGGCTTGTTCAGCGGCCTCGAGAGCGGTGCTTTCGTCCCGCTGGTCGGGGCCGAGCTGCCGCTCGCCGATGGCGGCCGAGGTCACCTCCTGGCCGTCGAGCCCGGGGTCTACGGCAAAGTCGTCCTGCTGCCTTGAAGCGCTTCGCCCTGCGGTAGCGCCGCGCCGGCTGGCTCGAGTCGGCGTCGACCCGATCGTGGGTCGATCCAGCCTGGGCCCGGTCCGCCCTCGGGCTGAGCTGAGGGATCGCCTCGCCGGGCTCCGTAAGAGCTTTATTTCTCAGTATTCGCCGCAAGGTCGAAATGGAATCGCCCCGTGGTGTCACTTCTCGGCAGAGGCCTCTGCCAGCGCTGAGAAATTTCTCGATCTTCGAGATCTTCGAAGGCTTCGGCTGCTTGGTCTCTTGGTGTGCAGATGGGCGGTGTTGGCCGCCCTCTCGTCATTTTCTTCGAAGGAGTGAGCTATGAGTTTTCGTCTACCGGTCGCGTCGTGCTGTCTTGTCCTTTTATCGGTGGTCGCCTGTGGTCCCCCGGCGGGTGATCAGGAGGAGCCCGAGGTCGATCTCGAGGTCTGTACCGATCCCACCAGCCTCGACCTCGCCTGCTCGGCTCTGCCCGACGTTCCCGCCGCGCCCCAGCAGCCGGACTACGACTACTTCTCCTGGAACAGCTTCATCGCCCTCAACTGGCCGGCGGTCGATCCCTCCGCCGGCAACAGCTATGCGCGCGGCTTCCCGGACAGCTCGGCGAGCTTCACCGATACGACCGCCGGTGACCTCGACTCGCTGGTGGTGTGGGAGACCTTCAAGGAGAAGCGAGAGATCTTCGATTTCGGCCCCGGACCGCTGCCGACGCCGAACCCACAGCCGCCGGGCCAGTGGCGCCAGGCGGTGAGCTACTTCGGCAACGTCGGAGGCGACATCGTCGACTGTCCGGGGGCTGGCGGTGCGGACGGCTCGGAGGTCCTCTTCCAGAGCTCGAAGTCGCTGCCGGACAGCCTCGACGAGACCCTCGAGGTGCTCTCCGAGGCACGCGAGTCGACGGCCCAGCTCTGCGGCGGCTACACCACCGGACCCAAGGCCCAGACCTGCCAGCAGGTCGCCGGCCATGCGGTGTCGCCCCACGTCTGGAAGGGGCTGCCGACGGACGCCAATCCGCAGCCCATCCGCTACGAGGTCAAGGTCAACTGGGACTTCTTCAACTACGTCGCCTTCGGCAGCGAAACGACCACGACGGCGACTTACACGGACCTCTACAAGGACTCGGTGAAGCAGGCGGCGATGCAGGATCCGGAGGCGCCCTTGCGCCTGCCTTACCGCTCGAACTCCAGCACCCGGCCGAACGGCCAGCCGGAGACGCCTCGCAAGCCCAACAAGTACGCCGTCCTCGACTACTCGGCCCTCGACTGCATGCAGCAGAACATGAACGGACCGACCGATCCGACCCTCAATCCCTGTGCTTCCGGAGCGGTGCACACCAAGTCGGCCTGGATACCGCTCTATGACGAGAGCGACTACTCGCGCTACTACACCAAGAAGGCCCTCTACTACGTCTTCAACTCCGATACCCAGAAGGTGCAGTGCCAGGAGTCGATCTTCGGTCTGGTGGGCTTCCACATCATCCAGCGAATTCACCAGTCGAGTGGCCAAAAGGGCGTGGGCGGCACCTTCATCTTCTCGTCCTGGGAGCACAAGGAGCTGCAGGAGGGGGGCTACAACTACGTCGTCTATTGGGATGGCCGGCCCCTCGATGCGCCCAACAGCGCCGGCTTCTACCCCAACCCGCAGGTCCCGACGGCGGTGCTGCCGGTGAAGCGCCAGGTCAACACCGTGTTGCCCAACACCCAGCAGGTCAACGAAGACGTCTGGAGCGCCATCGCGGCAAGAAATCCCAACTCGCCGTGGCTCAACTACCGGCTCATCGGCACTCAGTTCCTGCCGGTGGATCTGAACGCCGTCACGCCGCCGACCTCGCCGAAGTTCCCGGTGTCGACCAATGATCCGCTGGGCATCGGTCAGCCGCAGTTCATGGCCAACCTCGCCCTCGAGACCAGTCTCGGCTTGCAGGACTTCAAGGGGCTGGCGGCACTGACGGTGGTCAACGGCAACTTCCTCGGCACCGAGCCGGTGAAATGTCCGGTGCCGCTGGTCGGCAACAAGTGTCCCAAGAAGATCGTCTCCAACACTTCGGCCGGGTTCGCCCGCGATGACTACAACCTCGCCTTCGGAACCTTGACCGAGTCTGGCGATATCGACGCCCGGGCCTACAATATGGGGGGCTGCATGGGCTGCCACGGCGTCGCCCAGCTACGCGGCAGCACCTTCAGCTTCGTGCTCCTCGCCGGTCAGGCCGGAGCCGATGCCGATACGGAGCAGACCTTCACCGAGCAGCCGCCGCCGAGTGTGCCCTAGGCCGACACCACCGGCTGGCGGTGTGGGATCTTTTCAACGGCTACCGGGTCGAGGAACACCGCGACCCGGTAGCGCCTGTTTGGGGGCATGTGATGAACCTCAGATTCGCGGTTTCGCCCGATGTCGACGGCAGCTCCCTCTGAGGCCAGCGCGTTGGCCGGCGCCCCGGACCCCCTAGCCGCCCTCGGCGGCATGGATATCTATCTCCTCGACCAACTCCTCAAGGGGCGCATTCGGCCCGGCATGACGATCTTCGACGCCGGCTGCGGCGGTGGGCGAAACCTCACTTACTTCCTCGCCCAGGGCTACGCCGTTCGGGCGGTCGATCACAACGCCGAGGCGGTCGATCGCCTGTCGGAGGTCGAAGGCCGCCTCGAGGTGCGCTGCGAGGCGATCGAGGAGCACTCCTTTCCGCGCCCTTGCGCCGACGTCGTGATCGTCAGCGCTGTGCTGCACTTCGCGCGCGACGAAGGGCACTTTCACGCCATGCTCGCGGCCTGCTGGGAGGCGCTGCGGCCGGGCGGTCTGTGGTTCAGCCGCTTGGCCTCGGACATCGGCCTCGAGGGGCGCTTCGTACGCCTCGAAGGACGCCGCTTCCGCCTCCTCGACGGCTCCGATCGTTTCTTGGTCGACCGTCCCTTCCTGATGGCGGCGACGGACCAGCTCGGTGGCGAGCTGCTCGAACCGCTGAAGACCACGGTGGTGGACGAGCAGCGCTGCATGACCACCTGGGTGGTCCGCAAGAACGCCTGAATCCTCGTCCCTCGGCGGTGTTTCGACGTATCAAGAGGTAAAGTGTCCGAGAACACCCGCGAACGACCGAGGAGGCCCGCCCCGATGAAGACTTCAAGCTTTCGCTGGTTCGCCGTCGCCCTGCTCCTGTTGGCCTGCGCCTGGAGCGCACCGGCGACGGAAAAGACCGTGCTCACCGGCGAGTATTTCTGGGAGGGGGACGGCAGTCGCGGTCCCCTCGAGGTGACCTTCGAATCCACCAGTGAGAACACCTGGGATGTTGCCTTTCGCTTTCGCTTCAATGGCAAGCGTCACACTTACCGAGGCACCGCCGAGGGCAGCTTGACGGAAGGCGATCTGCGTGGACAGGTGCGTACCGAGAACAAGCGTCGCACCTTCACCTTCGAAGGTAGCTTCGAGAACGGAGCCTTTGCCGGCACCCACGGGGAAGTGCGTCGCAGCGGCGAGCGCACGCTCGGCACGCTGACCATGCAGCGCTGAGGTGGCGGTCGCGCGGGCGCGGGCCCGGGCGACGACCCTGAAGGATTGATTTCGAGGCGAGCGCCGGCCGAACGGACGCTCGTTAAGGGAGAGAGTGATGTCCATCCTGACCCGCACGATCCTGCTGCTGGTGATCTCCAATCTCTTCATGCTGACGGCTTGGTATCTCCACCTCAAGCTGCTCAATCACCGTCCCTGGTACATCGCCTCGGCGGTGAGCTGGGGCATCGCATTCTTCGAGTACACGGTGCACATCCCGGCCAATCGCATCGGCCACGAAGTGATGAGCCTGTCGCAGCTTCAGATTCTTCAGGTCGGGATGTCCCTGTTGCTGTTCATTCCCTTCTCGATCGTGGTGATGGGTAGTCCGATCAAGACCGACTACCTGTGGGCCGCGGCTTGTCTGGCGGGCGCCGCCTACTTCATCTTCCGCTGACGCGGGTATCGGGAGACCGGAAGCATGAGAGTCGTCGTGCCCGGTGGCAGTGGTCAGGTGGGCACTTTGCTGGCCCGCGCTCTGCACGGTGAGGGGCACGAGGTCACCGTGCTCAGCCGCCGGCCGGCGGCGACGCCCTGGTCGACGCGGACTTGGGACGGCAAGACTCGCGGCGACTGGTGCGCCGCCATCGATGGCTGCGATGCGGTCATCAACCTGGCCGGTTTCTCCGTCGACTGCCGCTACAACCGGCGCAATCGCGAACGCATCCTGAATTCGCGCCTCGACTCCACCCGGGTGGTGGGAGAGGCGATTGTCGATTCTGCGGCTCCGCCGCCGGTCTGGCTGCAGATGAGCACCGCCACCATCTACGCCCATCGCTTCGACGCCTCCAACGACGAGGAGTCGGGGGAGATTGGAGGCGGCGAGCCGGGCGCGCCCCGTTCCTGGGACTTCAGCATCGAGGTCGCCCAGCGCTGGGAGCAAGCAGCGCTGGCGGCGCCGACCCCCGAGACCCGCAAGGTCCTGCTGCGCACGGCGATGGTGATGAGCCCCGACGCCGGCGGCATCTTCGACGTTCTGCTCGGTCTGACTCGCCGCGGTCTCGGTGGCCGATCCGGCAGCGGACGCCAGTTCGTCTCTTGGATCCACGGTGAGGACTTCGTCGACGCCGTGCGCTGGCTGATCGACCATCGGGAGGTCCGCGGCGTGGTCAACCTGGCGGCTCCGGAACCGCTCCCCAACGGCGAGTTCATGGCGGCATTGCGCCACGCCTGGGGAGCCCGTTGGGGCCTGCCAGCGACCGCCTGGATGCTGGAGATCGGGGCCCTCATCCTGCGCACCGAGACCGAGCTGGTCCTCAAGAGTCGCCGCGTCGTGCCGGGCCGCCTGCTCGCCGAGGGGTTCGAGTTCCGCTATCCCAATTGGCCGGAAGCTGCCCGTGAGCTCTGCCGGGAGTGGCGCCGCCGGCGTGCGCAGGAAGCATGAGCGAGGGCTTCCGGGTCGAGCAGATCGACCATGTGGAGATGTTCGTTCCGGACCGGCAAGAGGCCGCCGACTGGTATGGCCGAGTGCTCGGCTTCGAGATCCTCGAGGACTTCCGTGACTGGGCCGAGCCCACCGCCGGTCCGCTGATGGTCTCGAGCGATGGTGGGGTCACCAAGCTCGCCCTGTTCGTCGGCGATGCGCCCGGAAAGCGTGTTGTCGCCGGTTTTCGGCGCGTCGCGTTCCGAGTTGCCGGCGAAGCCTTTCTCGAATTCTTGAAACGTCTTCCTGAGCTCGCGCTGCGCGATGCCGAAGGGCGGCCGGTGTCCGCCGGTGACGTCAGCGACCACTGCAAGGCTTGGTCCATCTACTTCAGCGACCCTTGGGGTCACCGGCTCGAGATCACCACCTATGACGCGGTGCTGGTGCGGCTGGCCCTGAAAGCTTCATCGGCTTGATTCCCCTTCCATCCGTCGCCGCAGCTCGGGCCAACGGGAGCGGCTGACGGGCATGGTCGTACCGTCGCGCAAGCGGGCCTCGTAGCGACCGCCGGGGTAGACGTCGACTCGCTCGAGGCGTTCGAGGTCGACCATCCAGGAGCGATGGATGCGCACGAAGCGCGCCGGCAGCAAGCTCGCCAGGCGGTCGAGGCTCTTGTCGTGGAGATGCCGCTCACCGCCCTCGGTGGTCACCTCGACGTAGTCTCCCGCAGCCTTCAGGTGGGAGACTTCGGCAATCTTGATCAGCTCGATTCGACCCGGCTTGCGAATCGCCAGGAGGCGCGCCGGCGTGGGACTTCGATCCCGACCGAGGGCTCGTTCGAGGGCGCGTGCCAAACGCTGGCGAGAATAGGGTTTGGGCACGAAGTCGAGAACGCCGTGCTCGAAGGCTTCCACGGCGCGCTCGGCATGGGCCGACACCACGATGGTGTGGAAGGCCCCGGCGACGGCGGTGAGCAGCAACTCGAAGCCGTCGGCCCCGCCGAGGTTGAGATCGAGCAACAGGAGATCCGGCGGTGACTCGGCGAGGCGATCCTCGGCCGCAAACAAATTGTCGATGACCTGGAGCGATGCCACCCGGTCTTCGGCGAGCTCATGCACCAGGCGCACCAAGCGCTGAGCGGCGCGGCCCTCGTCTTCGACGATCAGGATCCGCAGGCCGCTCATGGCGTCGCCGGCACGGTGATGGTGGTGATCCAGGTGGGGATTTCTGCCGTCGGCCTCGCCTCTCCGTGGTGCAGGTTCCAGCGCTCACCGTAGCTTTCTCCCAGGCGAGCTTCGATGTACCTCAGGCCGCCGCCGGGTGGCGCCGTGGGCGAAGCAGGCGGTGCTGTCGGCGCCTCGAATCGGTAGACCAGATCGGGACCTTGCAGCGCTTGGCTGAGGCGCAATGGTCGGCGTGCCACGGCGGCGGCGCCGTGGGTGAGGGCATTCTCGACCAGGGTGTGAAAGATCGCCGGAGGAATCCGGCGGTCGCCCTCGACTTCCGCCTCGAGCTCGAACCGTCGGTCGTGGCGGAGGCCCATGACCTCGAGGTGCGCCCGGCAGAGGGCGAGCTCCTCGGCCACCGTGACGAAGCGTTGATCGGCCATGCGACCGAGGGTGCGGACTTCGTGAGCCAGGGCCTCGATGGCGCTGCCGGCGCGCTCCGGCTCGCTTTCGAAGACCTCGGCGAGACTGTTCAGGCTGTTCATCAGAGAGTGGGGGTTGAGGTAGCGCTTGAGCAACTCGAGCTCGAGTCGCACGGCGGTGAGCTGGGCCTCGTCGTGGGCGCGACGCTGCTGGCGACTTTGCAGGCTGTGTGCAATCGCCAGGGCGAGAACGAGCAGCCCTTCGCCGACGAACAGCGGCAGGTCGAGGAATCCCAGTGGATTCGACAGGAAGAGGGCGAGGCAGGCGGCAATGCCGGTGGCGATCAGCAGGGCACCGCGGGACCGCCGGCGGATGCCGACGAGGGCGAGGCCGAAAGCGATCACGAGATGGATGACGAGGACGGCGAGGGTCTTCGGGTCCCAGCCGGCGAGGAGCAGCGCGGTGAGCAGGGAGGAGGCCGCCGCCAGCGCGACCCAGCGGCCGGGGCGCGCGGTGTTCGTGATGCGGCTGACGAAGAGAACCAGCAGGGTGCCGGTGAGCCAGGCGAAGGCGAAGATCGCCAGCAAACGGGCGAAATGCCAGTCGTAGGGATAGTCGAGCCAGAGGCGTACCGACTCGGCGCCGGCTTGGGCGGCCGCTGAGAGGCACAGCAGGCCGAACAGGCGGTCCGCCGAGCGCTGACGGTCGGCGAGCCCGAGGCTGAGAAAGAACAGGCCGCCGATGACCAACGCACCGCTGCAGGCGGCCGGCCAGAGGGCAGCGCGCAGCGGGCCCTCGGCGAGGGCTCGCTGGTCACCCACCACGACGCCGTAGAACCGGTTCGCCGGTAGAAAGCCAGCCCGCCAGGTCGAAAGGCGCAGCGCGATCTGGTGTTTGCCGGAGCCGGCGAGCTGCGCTGGCAGGGGATGCAGCTCGCGGATGCGTCCCGGCACCTCGCTGCTGGCTTGCAGGCCGACCTTGCCGGATCGTCCCAGTAGTTGGCCGTCCCAGTAGACCTCGTGAGCCGCCAGCATGGAGACCATCACCGCCTGCGGTGTGGTGGTCCGGGGAAGCTCGATCTCGGTCCTCAGCCAGAGCACTCCCTCGCCCTGCGGTAGCTGCCAAGGGGCGGCCTCGGTCCAGGCCGACAGGTCGACGTCCGCTGCCGCGCCGGCGACCTCCTCGGAGGTGTAGTGCCACGAGGTCACCCTGGTCATGGGGTTGACTGCCGGGGTGCAGGCGGCCAGCGCCGGGAGCAGCCAGATCAGTAGGTGGAGGCGACGATCCATGGCGAGATTCTCTCAGTCCGACAAGCCCTCCGGGTGCCATTGAGCGCTCGACGGTGCGATTCGGCGACGGGGTCGAGAGGAAGGCCCCGCCGGCCCGTAGGTTGAGGTCGAGTCGTGCCCGATGCTCGAGTGCGACACCGCAAGGAGAACCTCATGTTTCGAATCCGTCCGGCGTCGCTGATCTGTTTCCTGGTCGCGCCCATGGCTTGGTGGGGGTGGCCGGTGATCGACGAGGGTAGTGCCTCGGCCGCTGCTGCCGTCGCAACCGCTGCGAGGCCCGGCTCGGTCGCCGGCAAGGGCGAAGGGGAGATCCCTCGCGGCGCGATCGAGGACACCGTCTTCGAGGCCGCCGACGGACGTTCGGTGGCGGCGGAGGCGGGTTGGTTCGAGGTGCCGGCGAACCGTCATCGCGGCGGTGAGGAGCGCCTCACGCTGCGCTTCGTGCGCTTTCCGTCGACCGCCGATCGCCCGGGGGCTCCGATCGTTTATCTCGCGGGGGGGCCCGGTGGGAGCGGCATCGCCGCCGCCCGGGGATCCCGCTTCGAGCTCTTCCAGGCGTTGCGACGGGTCGCTGACGTGATCGCCTTCGATCAACGCGGAACCGGTGCCAGCGATGCTCCCGAACCCTGTTCGCAGGGTTGGGCGGTGCCCTTGAGTGAGGTCGGCAGCCGCGACGTCTACGAGGCGGCGGTCCGCCGCGCCGTCGCGGGATGCCGTGACGAATGGCGCCGTCGAGGAGTCGATCTCGACGCCTTCACCACCGAGGAGAGCGCTGACGATCTCGAAGATCTGCGCCGTTTCCTAGGGGTGGAGAAGCTCCAGCTCTGGGCCATCTCCTACGGCACTCATCTGGCGATGAGCGTCATGCGACGGCATCCGGAGAGGATCGAGCGCGCCGTGCTGGCCGGTGCCGAGGGGCCGGATCACACCCTCAAGCGACCGGGCGACGCAGAGGCCATGCTCACCGCCTTCGCCGAGCGCCCGTCGGCGGACGGTGGGGAGTCGGCTCTGCTGGCGGATCTCGAACGGGTGCTGGAGCGCCTGGAGGACGAGCCCGCCGAGGTCGCGCTGCCCAGCGGTGAGCTGGCCCGCATCGGCCCCTTCGACCTTCGCCTGCTGGTTTCGGCGATGCTGCGTGGGCCGGAGACGATGGTGCAGCTACCGCCGGCCCTGCAGGCGATGGCGGCCGGGCGGTTCGAGGCCCTCGGCGGGTTCTTGCCCCGGCTGCGCTCGGGATCGATCGCCACCATGTCGGCGGCCATGGATGTCGCCTCAGGAGCCTCGCCGGCGCGGCGGCGGTTGGTGGCCGAGGGGCGTTCCGCAGGCCACCTGCAGGGTGCGATCAATTTCCCCCTCGGCATCATGCTCGAGACGGTGCCGGTGCGGGATCTCGGCGAGTCCTTTCGCGCTCCTCTCGAGAGCGACATTCCGGCCCTCTTCATCTCGGGGACCTTCGATGGCCGAACGCCGGTCAGCAATGCCGAAGAGCTGCTCCCGGGCTTCCGGCGCGGCGCCCATCTGGTGCTCGCCGGCGCCGGCCACAGCGATCCCCTTTTCCTGTCCTCGCCGCTCATCCTCGAGCGCATGGAGACCTTCTTCGGCGGTGGTTCGGTGGCGCGTCGGGAACGAATCGAAGTGCCCTTCCCGAGGGCCGTCGGCGGGCCGGCCGAGATTGACGATCGGGTGCTGATCCGACGGCGTATCGAAGATTTCGTCGATCCCTTCGTCGAGCTGGCGATGTTCGACGGCCGGGTGGTGGTGGACGTCGCCGGAGAGGTGGTCTTCGATCGCTCCTTCGGCCTGGCCCACTACGAGCTCGGGCTGCCACACCGCGCCGACACGCGCTTTCGTATCGCGTCGGTGTCGAAGACCCTCACGGACGCCGCCGTCGCGCGCCTGGTGCGCCGCGGGGCGCTCGATCCGACGGCGCCCTTGGCGCGCTATCTGCCGGATTTTCCCAACGCCGACGAGATCATTGTCGCCCAGCTCCTCGACCACTCTTCCGGCATTCCGCACAGCAATGCCCAGCCTTGGGGAAACGCCAAAACCTCCCTCAGTCTTGACGAGATCGTGGCGCGCCTCGCGGAGCTGCCCCTCGACTTTCCCCCCGGGGAGAACAAGCGCTACAGCAACGGCGGCTACGCGGTCCTCGCCAAGGTCATGGAAGTGGCCGGCGGCGGCACCTACGATCAGGTCCTGGAGGACACCCTGTTCGAGCCCCTAGGGATGAAGGACTCGGGCCACCTGGCGGATGCCCGCCATCCGGTACCGGCAATGGCGACCGGCTACGAGCCCGGACCGGTACCCGGCGAGCGCCGTCATGCGCGCTTCTATGCCGTCGAGACCCGGCCCGGCGGCGGGTCCCTCTACTCGACCACCGGGGATCTCCTGACCTTCGTGCGGGCGGTGTTCCGCGAGGGCTTCTTGAGCGGCGAGGAGCGACAGCGCTTCCTGGGCGCCGACGATGGCATTTTCTCCAGTCAGGGGCGCTCACCGGGCTTCGTCGCCAAAGTGCTCTACGATCCGGCGGATGACGTCATCGTGGTCAGCCTGGCCAACAGCTACGCCGTTCCGGCCGGCTGGGCGGAGGCCATCGCCGAACTGGCGACGGGGAGCGAGAAGGCTCCTTGGGAGGCCCCCGAAGGAGCGGTGAAGGCGGCTCCGGAGCTCAACCGGGTGGCGGCGAAGGATCCCCGCATCGGGCGCTACCGCAGCTCCTACGGCGGTCGTCCGGTGGTCCTGGAACGCTCACCGGAGGGCTTTCTGGTCGAATCCGATGTCGCCAGCGACTCCCGTCCGGCGATGATCCCCCTCGGACCGTCCGCCTATCTCCAGCCGCTCTATTTCTCGCGCTGCGAGCTCGAGGAGGACAGCGGGCGCATCGCCTGCCGCATGCTGTCGGGAGATCCGCGCTATGACGACCTGTTGACGCCGGAATCGTCGATTCCCTGATCCGGCGGCCGGCGGAGGACCAGGATCACCTCGCCCTGGGCGTTCTTGCCCACCTCCTGCCAGCCCTGGCGGCGGTAGAAGGTGGCGGCGCGGGTTTGCGGATCGGTGCTCAGCTTGATGCGTTCGGCGCCCTGCCGCCAGGCCCAGTCGACGGCGACCCGCAGCAGGGCACGGCCGATTCCTCGGCCCTCGAACTCGGGCTCGACGAACAGCGCCCAGATCTCCGGTCCGCGCTCGAGCACGATGCTGAAGCCCCGGATCTCGCCC
This sequence comes from Acidobacteriota bacterium, assembly GCA_039028635.1. Classification (NCBI taxonomy): domain Bacteria; kingdom Pseudomonadati; phylum Acidobacteriota; species Acidobacteriota bacterium. The sequence goes on along the minus strand of JBCCHV010000049.1, from coordinate 25,700 downwards.
GTTTCCTCCCACACCCAGCCTCGGCCGAGGCGGCCCACCGCCTCATCGACGATCGCTTCGGTGAGCCAGCTGGGATCCGTCAGGACGTTTTCCTTGACCGCCAGGCGCAGCTCGATCAGGCGGCGGCAGTCGCTGCTGCGGGCCGGCCGGATCACGGCCTGGGTCCGAGGCTCGCGGATCGATGGTCCATGGTGCGAAGGTAGCGGCGGGTTGCCGGTGAGTCAATCGTGCGCCGCCTGGTAATCTCGGGGACGTTTCTCTGATCGTCACCAAGGGGGCCCCATGGAAGTCGCCTGCAAAGCTCTGGTCGCGTTGGTCGCGATCGAGCATCTCTATTTCCTCGTTCTCGAGATGTTCCAGTGGACCAGCCCGCGGGGCCGAAGGATCTTCGGAACCACCCGCGAGTTCGCCGAAGCATCGAAAGCTCTGGCCGCCAACCAGGGGCTCTACAACGGCTTTCTGGCGGCCGGCTTGATCTGGGGCTTGCTCCATCCGTCGCCGGCGGTCGGGGCCCAGATTCAGCTGTTCTTTCTCGCCTGTGTGGTGGTGGCGGCGATTTTCGGCGGTGCCACCGTCAACCGCCGCATTCTGTTCGTCCAGGGGTTGCCGGCACTCCTCGCCCTCGCCTGCCGGTTGCTGCTGCCTTAGCAGGTCGTTGAGGATCCGGTCCTTACCTCGGCTTGCTCTCGTGCTCGAGGAGGAAGCGCTTGCGCCACAGACCGCCGCCGTAGCCGGTCAGGCTGCCGTTCTGTCCCACCAGGCGATGGCAGGGCACCAGGATGGTCAGGCGATTGTCGCCGTTGGCCTTGCCCACGGCGCGGGTCGCTTGCGGCTTGCCGAGGTGTCGCGCGATCTCGCCGTAGGTGCTGGTTCGCCCCGGCGGAATGGCGAGGAGCTGCTCCCAGACGGAGCGCTGGAAGGCGGTGCCGGGCATCGCGAGGGGCACCGAGAAGGTCCGCCGCCGGCCGCCGAAGTATTCCTCCAGCTCCTTCGAAAGGCGGTCGAAGACCGGGCTGTCGCCCGGTCGATGCTGGCGGCCCGTGAGTCGGACGAGGCGGCGAATTTGGCTTTGCAGAACGGCGCGGTCCGCAAACTCCAATAGATAGAGCCGGTCGTCGTCGGCGAGTGCCACCATCGGACCGAGGGGCGTTTCAATGCGGCCCTCGGCGAGGGGCTCCATCAGCTTTCGAGGGCGGCCAGCTCGTCGACCCGGTCCTCCACCAGACGGAATCCTCCGCGCCAGAAATCGGCATCGGTCATGTCGATGCCGGCCTCCGTCAGGATTTCCTCCGGTCGCGCCGAGCCGCCGTAGGACAGCAGCTTGAGGTAGCCGGGCTTGAAGGCCTCGCCCTCTTCGAGATAGCGCCGGTAGAGAGAGAGCACCAGCAGCTGCCCGAAGCTGTAGGCATAACAGTAGAAGGGCGTGTGGAAAATGTGGGGAATGCTCAGCCACTCGTACTGGAACTCCGACGCCACCTCGATGCTGTCGCCGAACTGGTGCTCGAGCCCCGCCATGTAGAGGTTGTTGAGCTCGTCGACGGAAGCCCCCGACCGGACCGCCTCGTGGGCGGCGATCTCGAAGCGAACGAAGTAGGCCTGGCGCATCACCGTGGCATAGAAGTCATCGAGGGCCGAAGCCAATAGCTCGCGGCGGGCCAGGGGGTCCTGCTCGGCACGCAGCAGGCGGTCCGTCATCAGCATCTCGGCGAATACCGAGGCGGTCTCCGCCAGCGGCAAGGAGGCGTGCTGGGTGAAGCACGAGTGGTGCTCCGCCAGCATGCTGTGGACGGCGTGGCCGAGCTCGTGGGCGAGGGTGGCGACGTCGCGCACCCGGCCGTTGTAGTTGACCAGCACCCATGGGGTGAAGCGCGGCAGAACGGTGGAGCAGAAGGCGCCGCCACGCTTGCCTTTGCGAATCTCGCTGTCGATGTGGTTGTCGCGGAAGACGCGCTCCGCCAGGTCGGCGACGGTGGGGTGGAACTGGCGGAAGGTCGCCAGCACGGAGCTCACCGCGTCCTGGTAGGAGATCTCGCGGTCGGACGGTGTGATCGGGGCGTAGAGATCGTAGCGACGCAGGCGCTCGAGCCCGAGCCAGCCGGCCTTCATGCGGAAGTAGCGGCGGAAGATGTGGGCGTTCTCGGCCGCCACCTCGAGCAGGACCTCGACCGCCTGGTCGGGAATGTCGTTGCGCAGGTTGCGGACCGCGATGGGGGAGGCGAAGCCGCGCAGGTCGAGATTCTCGGCGGACCAGTCGCGCACTCGGTTGATGTAGATCTGACCGAGGATCGTGGCCTCGCGCTCATAGGTCCGGTAGAGCTCGCGATAGGCCGCCTCGCGGAGCTCCGGCCGCGGCGAGTAGACGTAGCCCATCAGGGCGTCGCGGGTCAGAACCTGCTCTTCACCGTCGACGTCGAGGTGGTACTCGAGGCGGTTGGTGAGCATCGAGTAGAGGGTCATCACCGCCTCGATGCCATTGCTGTCCTTGAGGTTGACAAGCTGCTCCGAGGTCTCCGCCAGGGTGAATGGCTTGGCGCGCCGCAGGTCCGACAGGAAGTGGCGGTGGTCGGCGTGCTCGTCGACCGTCGGCAGCAGGGCCTCGGCGGCCGCGTCGTCGAGGGACTTCCACCACACCTCGAAGAACAGGATGCGGTTGTGCAAGCCGGTGACCACCTGGTCGATGCGGTTGCGAAAGCTCTGGGCGGCGCGCGACTGGGTGTCCGCCGAGAACCACAGGGAGGCGTAGCCGAGGAGGGTGTCGAACTGCTCGAAGATGCCTTCGAAGGCCTGCACCGTGGCCAGGAACTGCTGGCGATCCATGGTCGGCTGGAGGCCGTCGCGGCGACCTTCGAAGGCCTGGACGGCGGCCTCGAGGTCGGCGATTCGGCGATCGACTTCGTCGCTCGCCGTGTCCGGCAAGAGCTCGGAGAGATCCCAACCGGAGAGCTGGTATTCGGAGGCTACCTGAGGAGTTTCGGTAATCGTCATCGTGAACCTCGAGGGTCGAGGAGGAAGACTCGCTGAAGGATTCGTGGGTCCCGAGTGGCCCGATCGCCTATTGTAGCCGACCCTCGGGGTTCTGGGCAGGGCGCGCCGGGGAGCTGATCAGGCTGACGCCGATACCGGCCACAAAGCCCGCCACCAGAGCCCAGAAAGGCGGCAGGAAACCGCCGAGCGGGAGACTGCCGGTCCAGCCCAGGAAGAGCACCAGATTGCCCGCCGCCAGGGAGGCGAGGGCGCCGGCGGCGGTGAAGCGCTGCCAGCGCACGCCCAGCAAGAGGGTGGGGAAGAGCGTCAGGTAGCCCTCGAAGGCCTTGCGCGAGATGCCGAAGACGGACTCGTCCCAGGTCACCGCGAGGACGAAGACGACGGCGCCGACGGCGGCCGAGAACAGTCGTCCGCTCCACACCTCGGAACGGAGGCGGCGGCCCAAGGCGGGCTCGAGGACATCGCGCACCACCATCGAGCTGAGGGTCAGGATCTGGGCGTCGAGGGTCGACATCACCGCCGCCAGGACGGCCAGGAAGCCGAGCGAGCCGAGGACCGCCGGCAGATGGTTGGCGGTCATCAGATGGAAGATCTGGTCGGAGTTCTCGAGGCCCGGGAAGGCGGCCGCTCCCCACACCCCGATGAGCACCGCCGGCACCCACAGAATGCCGAGGGCGATGGGGTAGTAGCGGCACACCTGTCTCAGGGTGCGTTCCTGGTCGGCGGCCATCAGCCGCACCAGCATGTGGGGGAAGGCCACCACGGTGAGCGAGATCACCAGCCCCCAGGAGGCCCAGGCACGCGGGGCGAACAGGCCTCCGCTGCCGACCACCAGGAGGTCGGGATTGGTGTCGCGCACCTTCTCCATGGCCGCCGTCAGGCCGCCGAGGGAGTGGGACATCAGAAAGAAGGCGGCGACCATGAAGACCAGAAAGACGGCGCCTTGGAAGACGTTCGTCCAGGCGGTGGCGCGCATCCCTCCGAGGCTGGTGTAGACCAGGGCCACCAACACCACGCCGAGGGCGGCGGCGGCCACCGGCAGAGCGCCGTCGCTCGACTGGGAGAGGATCAGGGCGGCGCTCTTCACCGCCTGCACCATGTAGGGCACGGTGTAGAGGGTGAAGAGGGCGAAGAGGGCGAAGCCGACCGTCTTCGAGCCCAGATGGCGCGAGTAGAGCTCCGCCGGGGTGAGGGCGCCGTGCTGGGCGGCGAGGCGCCGCGCCGGGGAGCCGATGGCCCAGAAGGTGAGCGGAATCCCGAGGGCGACGATGGGGGCGTTGAGGCCGAAGACGCCGATCCCCAGCAGGTAGGCCAGACCGGGAATGCCGACCAGCACGAAGGAGGTGTTGTTGGTGCCGAAGAGGGACATGAAGAGCACCACCGGGCCGAGCTTGCGGCCGGCGAGGAAGTACTCCTCCGGCGACTTGCCGGCGCGCCGCGTGGCGATCAAGCCGAGCACCAGCACGACGCCGATGTAGATGCCGGCGGCAATCGCCAGTTGAACCGCCGCGGTGCTCATTCGTCCCTCCAGACGAAGCGGGTGAAGAACCACAGGTAGAGGCTCGCCAGGGCCAGCCAACCGAGGCGCCAGGCGAGCTCTTCGGGGATCCAGCCGAGCCAGAGCTGGGGTCTTTGGGGACGCCAGAAATCGAGGTGCAGGACGAGGAGAACGGCGAGGCCCGACCAGGCCACCAGGTGATTCGTCTTCATCGTGGCGGCGACCATACCAGGAGCGGCGGTGGCCGCCGCCTGCTTGGCGATAGAATGTCCTGCGATAGCCGAGAGTTGGCGCGGCGCGAAATAGTTCGGCGCGGCGATCGGTTGCGATCTCTGCAAGTTGCGAAGAAGCTGTCCATCAATTCCGTAGGACTCGATAGCGAGGAAGGCTGATGAAGAAAGCTGCCATCGTCCTGGTTCTCGGCGTGCTGGTCGGCGCCGGATTCGCCATTCAACCCTTCTTCGGTGCCGGCGATCCGATCCCGTTCGACGATCCCAAGGCCCTGTCGCAGCAGTTCATCGGCTGGGAGAGCTCGATCAAGCTGACGGCGGCCCAGGAAGCGATCAAGAAAGAGGCTCTCGAGGCCCTTCCGGCCCCCTGTTGCAGCGACAACACGGCCTACACCTGCTGCTGCCCTTGCAACATGTCCCTGACCATCTGGGGCCTCTCCAACAAGCTGATCGCCGAGCATGGCTACGACGCCGAGCAGGTGCGTGAGAAGGTCAAGGACTGGATCACCACCATCAACCCGGACGGCTTCTCCGGTCGGGTCTGCTACACCGCCGGGGGTTGCATGAAGCCCTTCGCCGAAGGCGGCTGTGGCGGCATGGTTCGCGGCCGGGTGTCCTGGAGCGAGTAGCTCCCGAGAGTGGTGGCCGGAAGCGGGCCGCGGCGCGACTATTCGACGCCGGAGGAGGCGAGTTCGAGCTCGAGAGAGCCGCCGGCGTCGAGATACCCTCCAGCGCAGTTCGGGGATGACGATCCACGGTCGTCGGAAAGCTCGACCGTGAGCTCACAGACGCGATAGAAGCCGGGTGCCAATCGGGGGATCGTGACCAGCCCTGCGCGCGGATTGCCGCGCCCCCCATGGCCCCGTGCCCAAGCCCAGAGAAGGTGAGGCGAAAGGGCGATACCGTCCTGCTCGACCTGCAGTCTCGAAGGCGATTTCGCGGCGTGAGAGTCTTCCCCGGTCCACCGGATGGCGAGGGTTCCGCCGGCGGTGGGGATGCGCAGATGGAGCGGCCGGCGTAGCGGCACCTCGACCCCTTTCAGGGCGTGTCCGGGCGGGCTGACGATGATGCGGAGATGATCGATCTCAGGCCTGAGACGAACCTCGAAGCGCCCCTCGATGTCGGTCCGTGCTTCCGAGTAGGCGGCGATCGCGGGATCGATGGAAATCAACTCCACCATTGCGCCGGCGACCGGACCTCCCTCGGAGACGATCTTGCCGGCGAAGGTCTCCACGGTTTCGAGGACGAGATCGAAGGGACCCGCCTGCATCCCTTCGGAAACCTCCAGGTCGAGCGAGTTGCTGACCCGTTCTGTCTCTCCCTGGACCGATCGGGCGAGGAGGGTGACGGTGCCGCCCTCAAAGGCGCGAAAGCTGAACTTTCCGTCGGCGTCGGTGCGTGATCGCAGGCTGCCGGCAGCGGTGAGCAGAAGGACATCGGCATCGCCGATGGGCTGCCCTGCGGGGTCGACGACGCGGCCGGCGAGCTCGGTGTCCGGGAGCTCGACGACGACCTCGGCGTCACCGCTCGAATCGGGTTCGACCAGCACCCGGCTGCGCAAGCGGGAGCTTCCGAGCACTGGAACCTCGACATCGATGGTCCACCAGCCGGGGTGTGACAGGACGCCGAGGAAGTCGCCTTCCGCCGAGGTCGCCATGGCGCTGCGGACGGCGCCGTGTCGTCCGCCGAACCAGACCTTGCCCAGGACCGGCTCGTCGCGGTAGCGAACCTGCCCTCGAACCATCACCAGATCGAGAGCGATGGCGATCTTGGCGTCGGCGGCCCCCGACACTCGGCGATCGAGCTCGCCATAGAGAGGATTTCCCGCGGAGTCGAAGACCTGCAGCGAATAGCGGCCAGCGGCCTGGCCTGCAATCCGCACGCTGCCCGATTCATCGACGAGGCCATCGAAGACCATCGCCTCCGTATCGGCTCCGGTCAGCTCGGAGACGCGGGAGAGCTGCAGCCGCCAAGGGTGTCCCCGCCAGTCGCTCGACGGTGAGATCTCCACCGCGAGGTCCAGGGGCCGGTTCAGGACCACCGGATCGCGCCACCGCACTTCCGTCTCAGGCCAGAGCTCGATGGGGTACTCGATCGTTGGTGCGAAGCCGGGATGGGTGACTTCCAGGGCATAGACCCCGGCCGGCAGGGCCGCGAGCTGCAAGAAACCATCGCCTTGGATCGTCGCTTCGGCGACGCTTCGGGAGAGGCGGTCTGCCAGATTCCTCTGCCGTTGTCCTGGGACGAAGGGCACCAGGCGACCGCGGCCCCGGTCGCTGAGCATGGCGCCGTCCTCCGCCTCGACTCGGGCAACCAGACTCGCTCCACGCTGCAGGTCAAGGCTGCCGAGGACGAAATCGCCGGTCGCCGGGACGTCGATACCGAATCGATAGATCGGAACAAAGCCCTGTGGGCGAAGCTCGAGGTCCAAGGCCAGGGCTGGAACGTGGCAACGCCAGCGCAAGCCGTCCACGTCACAGGAAACCGAAGAGCGTGCAAAAGGGGCCTGGCCGGAAGCGGCGGCGGGGGCGAAGTGCAGGGTGAGTTGCTCCGGCGGCGCCCGGGCCGGATCGGTGGCTCGAAAAGTGCCCTGAATGGCGTTGGTTGGCCAGGTCCGAAAGTCGAGAGTCGCGCCCTTGGTGACGGTCAGCTCTCGGCAGGGGGCCCACTGTCCGTCGACCTCGATGCAGACTCGCCAGCGAGAGCGATGCGGCAGCTCGAGCTGGGTTTGGGAGCGGGATTCGCCGGGTGTTGCGGTCCACGCCACCGTGGCGCTCGGCGCTGCGTCATCGGACAGCGATTGGAGAAGGAACCTGCCCGGACCGAGAGCCGCGCCGTCGGCCGCGGAAGCCTGCAGCATCACCGGGAGCGGCGAAGATCCCTGGATGTCGGCCCAGGTGTCCGCGCCCAACAGAAGGGCGAAGACGAGGGCGAACCCGATGGGCAAAGGTCTTGGCACTCCGGTTCTTCTCCTTCGATCACGATGCTGGGACAGCCTCCACCGGAGGTCGTGCAGCGCCAGTCGGCCCGGGTCCAGCGCGGACTACGGTCGACGCTGGTGCCGGGATCTTCGTTACGGCCGCGCGGTCAAGTGAATTTTAAGTAATAACGAACCATAGCATGTCCAAGCAGTCCTACCTCGAACTCGAGCGCGCCGCCTATTCTTACCTCTTCGCCGGCGCAGCTCCGGGCCGGCGGTTTCGCGCTTCTGAGTCACCCTGGCGGACGAATCAGCTTGCGGGGGGATTCGCAGACAGCGAACTCGCCCTCGTCGTCGACGAGATCGGGTTCGAACGGCCCGAAGGGGGAGCCCGAGTGAGGACAGCGGCAGGGCCGGCGCTCGCGCCGCGGCGTCGGCCGGGGAGGTCAGAGGGCGCGGCCGGAGCTCCCCTGCGGCGGCAGGAGGGCCATCAGCAGGCGACCGCAGGCGCGGTAAGGCGGGATCGTGGGGTGGTTGGCCAGGGCCTCACCGAAGGCCGCCATCGGTGGCCCCACCAGGTCGATCAGCGGAGAGCTCCAGGAAGCGTCCGGGGAGGTCGCTCGGCCGAGAACGGTGAGCAGGCGACCGAAGTGATCCGCGGGGGTCTCGAAGGAGCTCGCGATCTCGCTTTCGAAGGGAAAGACCATCGCCAGGCGGTGGAGAAAGTCCTGGCGATCGACGCCCTCGGCCCAGGCTCCCGCCACCGGCGCCAGCCCACCGGGCAGTACGAAAAGATCGCAATAGTCCGCCGCCAGCTCGTCGAGGTCGTGCTCGTTCTCCAACCAGGCGCCGCAACCGGGCTCCGCCTGGTCGAGCACCGCGGCGACATCGGGGTGGCTGAGGAGCGCCATCAGAGGGGCATCGATCTCGGCCAACAGCAGGCGCCCTAGGAGGGGCGCGATTTCGGCGATCACACCTTGCGCAGGCTGCACACGTTGTCGTACCAGTTCTGGCCTCCCACCATCGGCGACGGGTTGATTGGTAGGGCGTCGTTGAGCCGGTGTCCGGTCCCGGTTCCTCCCCGCTCCCGGGACCACCAGATGTTCGCCGGCAGGTCGCGATCGGCGAGGGCCTGGGGGTCCCCGGCGACGGCGGCGACCGGGCTCTGGCGATGTTCGCCGCGGGCGACGGCGCCGTGCTCCCAGTGACCGCCGTGGTGGGCGCAGGCGATGACCTGGGGGTGAACGCCGGCCAGCAGGCGCACCTGGTTGCGAAAGCTACCGACGGGCTCCGTCTCGCCGGCGCGATAGGTGCGGCCCTGGGGGCGGTAGACGGTCACCTCGACCTCGTCGCCGCTCTCCAGTCCCAGCCGTCGTCCGGTTTCGGGGCTCATGAAGAGGGGATTGGTGTGCACGATCTCGGCCTGATACTTCAGGTGGCTCGACCTTCCTTGGGTGTGAACGTTCCACTTGAAGGAGGTCAGGATCAAGCGGTCCTTCGGCAGTCCCTCGAGGCCGGGGACCGGGAACCAGCTCGGCAGAGGGTCGGCGACCGGATCGTCGAGAGGTATGCCGAGCTTGGCGGCGGCACGGGGGAAGATCTCGTCGAGAACTTGGATCTTGCGCGACGGCGTCGGGAAACCCTGAACCGGTCGGCCGTCTTGCTCGATGCCGACCACCTTCTCCTTGCCGCCGCGGCGGTCATAGACCAAGCCGGTGGCCGGATCGACTCGGCTGTCGGCGAGCTTCTCCGCCGCCACCGGGCGCTCGTAGAGCTCGTAGTCCTTGGCGCGGCCCGGTGGCTGCCAGATACCCCGACGCTTGAGCTCTTCCCAAGCGATCGGCACCTGCGAGTACCACTCCCGGTAGTAGTCCTCGACGTCCTCGAAGTCGAAGTACTGCTCCATGCCGCCGCCGATGCGGCGCGCCAGGTCGCGCAGGATGATCTGCAGTGGGCGAGCTTCGCCGAGGGGCTCGACCAGGGGCTGGCGAATCCCGGTGTAGGGCACCAGTCCATAGTTGTTGGTCGAGTGAGCATCCCAGCGCTCCAGGCTGGTGGCGTCCGGCAGGACGATGTCCGCCAGGGCCGTTTGCTCGCCGTAGCCGATGTCGATGGCGACGTGGAACGGGATGAGGCCTTCGTCGAGGAAGACCTCGCGCACATCACCGGCCTCCGGAAAGCTGTAGGCGGCCCCGAGGCTGTAGGACATGAAGACGTCGACCGGTTGGACGCCCTGGCGAATATAGTCCGGAACTAGCTGGCCGACCCGCATGTTGTACCAGTGCCATGACAGGGGGAACTCGGAGGGCGTCGCAAGCTCTCCGAAATACGTGTTCTGCCACTCCTCCGGGAACGCCGCGACACGCCGCTGCACGGCCTCGGGGAGGCTCTCGAACTGCCTCGTTCCGGGCTTCCAGGGCTGCGGCTTCGGGGGCTTCGGCGCCGGCTGAGAGATCACCGGAAGATCGTCCTGGCCGTAGCGTCGGTTCCAGCCCCGCAGGGTGGAGAGGCAGAAGCCCCCGGGCTTGCCGACATTGCCGACCAGCACGTCGAGAAGGCGAATCGCGCGGTCCGTCTGGACGCCGTTGTAGTGCTTGGCGGAGCCCCGGTTCGACAGGGTGCAGCAACGCGGAGCCGCCTTGCCGAACTCGATGGCGAGGCGCCGGATGTCCTCGGCCGGTATACCGCTGTGGGCGGCGGCGACCGGTGGCGTGAAATGGGCGATGTGGTCGTGCACCTCGGCCAGCGAGACGTTGACCCAACGGCTCCAGAATTGGTGGTCGACGAGGTCCTCTTCGATCAGGACATTGGCCATCGCGAGGGCGACGACGCCATCGGTGGCGGGGGCGATCTGGAAGTACTCGTCCGACACCGACGCGGTCGCCGATGGCCGGACCTCGAAGGTCACCATGCGGGCGCCGTGATCGACCCGCGCTTGCTGGATCCGGGGCATCATGTAGAAGCCCCCTTGATAGGCCTCCATCGGATTGCCGCCGAAGTTGAGAATGAAGCGAGTCTCTTCGAAGTCCTGAGTCTCCCACTCGAAATCCCGACCGTAGAAGCTCATCAGCGGCACCCGGCGGTTGGAGCTACAGATCGAGCGCCGGTTGAGGCGATTGGGCGTGCCGAAGGCGTTGGTGAACCTGCTGGTGAAGCCCTTGGTCTTGTCGCGGCCATACTGAAACACGAACCGCTCCGGGGTGCCGTTCTCGCGCAGCGGGCGTAGGCGATCGGCGATCTTGTCGAGCGCCTGATCCCAGGTGATGCGCTTCCAGCGCCCCTCGCCGCGCCGACCGACCCGCTCGAGGGGGTAGAGCAGGCGCTCTGGGTAGTAGGTGTAGGCGATCATGCCGTTGGCCTTGGCGCAGATCTTTCCCTTGCTATTCGGGTCGAGGGGATTGCCCTCGATGCGGCGGACTCGGCCGTCCTGGACCCATCCGATGACTCCGCAATGGGTGGTGCAGCCGAAGCAGATGGTGGGCTTGGCCGTGGCGCGGGTGTAGTCGATCTTGCCGGCCGGGGCCGCAGCCCTCTGCGGCCCTCCGTCGGCCAGGCGCTTGAGGATCGGCAGCGAGAGGGCACCGGTGGCGAGACCGAAGGAGACGCCGCCGGCGAGACGCACGAAGTCCCGGCGCGACAGACCTTTGGCGGACGAATCCTCCTGGCGAGGCTGGCGGCTGGGGCGATCTTCAGGCGACACCGTCGACCCCCTGTCCCCCGAGGATCACGATGGCGCGCAAGGCGATGCCGCCGAGGATCGGCGCGATGCCGAGGGCGAAGCGCTGAGCTCCCCGGTGGCGGATTGCCCACCAGGGAGTGATCAAGCCGACGGCGACGACACCGACCCACAGCCAAGGAGCCAAGGACCCGGCGGTCAACCGGACCACGGCTCCCGGTGCCTGGCCGCTCGCGGTGATCAGCCAGGCGACGAGCAAGGTGAGCTGTAGGCCGAGCAGCCAGCCTTCTCCCGCGAGAGAGCTTCGTGAGCCGATCCAGCGGCGCGCCGCGAGTCCCATGTGCAGCGCCGAGACGAAGAGCAGCGGGACGAGAATCGGGTTGTGCCACAGCGGTCGGCCCAAGGCTTGGTAGAGCACGACCCCGGGATAGGCGGCGATGAAGAGTCCGAGGCCGGTGGCGACGGCCTGGAAGGGGCGGGCGTGGCGCCGGTCGCGACGCAGCAACCAACCGGCGAACAGGCAGCTCAGGGCGAAGAGCGGAAGCGCCCGAGCCCCCCAGGAGATGGCGGACGCCGGGTTGAAGTGCAGGAGCACGGCCGCGAAGGAGGCCGGCTTCTCGAGGTCGACGATCAGAAACAGGGCGCCGATCAGAATGGCGACGGAGGCCACCAGATAGCCGTGCTGGGCCCGTCGGCGATGCTCGCCGCGCAGGTCGAGGGCGGCCCCCAGGGCGGCTCCGGCGGCGAGGCCGGCGCAGCTCAGGTAGGCGACGACGGGCCAACCAAAGGGCATCTCGTGCAGCAGCATGGCTCAACTCCGCTCGTAGATGATCTCGTCCGATTCGGACTCGAGCTGGACGCCACCGCGGCTGCGGTCCTCCATCCAGTCTTCCAGCCCGACGAACAGGACGCTCGGTTGGGTGCCTTGCTCGCTGCGATATGGCCGAGCGCCGTTCTCGCGGGCATAACGGGCCACCGGATCCTCGGGATCGTCGAGATCTCCGAAACGCAGCGCTTCCGGTGGGCAGGCGCTGACACAGGCTGGATCGAGTCCGACCTCGGTGCGGTGGGCGCAGAAGTCGCACTTGTCCGCGACCTGCGACTGCGGGTCGATGTAGAGGGCGTCATAGGGGCAGGCGGCGAGGCAGGCCTTGTTGCCGCAACAGCGCTCCTGCGCGATCGTGATGGTGCCGTCGTCGCATCGCACCAGCGCCTCCGTCGGGCATGCCTTCAGACAGGGTGCATCCTGGCACTGCATGCAGAGGAGCGGCAGAAACGCGAGAGTCGGGCGGTCGGGCCGCTGCAGATAGCGCACCCGAGTGCGGAAGCCACCGAGGGGAACCTCGTGCTCGGTCTTGCAGGAGACGCTGCAGGCATGACAGCCGATGCAGCGGCGCAGATCGACCACCATTCCCGCCCGGCCCGCTTGCCGGCGCTGCTCCGGTCCGACCTCTTCCCATGGCAGCACATCGCGCTCGGTCATAGAGCTCTCCTGGTTCGGTGCCGGCCCGGGGCAGTGCTGCGCTTGCCGTGACGAATCTCAATAAGCCATCGGTGCGCCTTTACAGGGGCGGCGGTGGTGAACGATTTTGGAGAGTATAGACATATATACAAGGTCGATCAAGAAGAAAATACAGCATTTTTAACCCCATAGAGGAAATCTTTGCAATTAGTTCAAATGCATAGATTTTGCCGATGCGTCTCAATAGCGTTGGTTGAGTTGTTGTGAATGGGCGCCCCTGGCCGGGCGCACGCCCCTGAAACAAGCAGCCAGCGGCGCTGGAGAATCCGCGTAGCGGACTTTTTCGGCAGCCCGCTAGAAGAAGCGCACGAGACGTAGCTCGAGGTAATCGTCGCGGCGTAGCCCTGCCAGCGGATCGCGCTCGTCGAGACCGGCGAAGGCGCGGACCTTGAGCTCGGCCTCCCAGTGATCGGTAAGGCGGCGGCTGGCTTCGACATTGAAGAACTGGCCACCGTCGCCGAGATCGGTGACCACGCCGGCGAGGACTTCAGTGCTCTGGACGTCATTGAGGGCGAGGCGAGCGCCGATGAAGAGGTCGTCTTCGAAGGGGGTGAGCTCGCGCTCGCCCCACAGGTACTCGGCGAGCAAGCCGAGGTCGAGGCCGGTCGAGCGGATGTCGCCGAAGGTGTACTCGAAGCCGGCCGCAGCGGCCAGGCTGTCGTCGCCGATGCGGCGCCAGCGGGCCACCGCCTCGGTCTTGAGGAGCCAGCTCCCAAGGGTGGCCTGGAGGTCGATGCCGGCCTGGTCGAGCTGAGCGTAGAAGGGGGTCAGGCGGCCATCGGCGCGGGGCAGGAGATCCGGCTCACGAGAGGTTCCCCGAAAGTAGGACAGACCGAGGTCGACGGGGCCGAGGAAATGGGACCAGCGCACGGCGGCGTCGACGTGGCCCTCCTCGGCGCTCGACTCATAGACCGCGTCGCCCTCGTCGACCACCAGCGGGAAGCGCAGCCGGCCCTCGGCACCGGGGAAGGTGCGTTCGCGGAATCCCGGCAGCAGAAAGAGCTCGAGCAGGCCCCAGTCGCGGGACAGGCCCAGGCGGATCATCGGCTGGCCGAGCTTGGCCTCACCGTCGATATCTTCGACCAGATCGGTCTGGTTGACGATGTCGACCAGGTGGATCGATTCGGTGACCCCCCAGAAGACCTTGCGTAGGCCGATATCGAGCTCCCAGCCGCTGCCGACGCGCCGCCAGTAGAGCTCTCGCAGGTCGAAGTGGGTGCGCTCGTCGTCGGCGCTGTCCCAGCGCAGAAAGGGTCGCACCACCAAACTCTGCCGGTCGTCCTGCCACGAGACGTAGAGCTCCGGCTCGAGGACCACCGAGGCGGTGCCTTGTTGGTCCTGGCGGCTCTCCGCTGCCGATTCCCAGAAGCCGCGACCTTCGATGGCGAAGAAGCCGGTCCACTCCTGGGCGGTGGCGTCGGTACCGGCGAAGGCGGCGGCGACGAGCCATGCGCCAGCGGTGAGGAGCGCCCGGCGGAGCATGGCGATCAGCGGGCTCGGGCCAGGCTGGCGCGATCGAAATCACCATCCTGGTAGCCGTTGCGGAACTCGAAATTGGACCACAGCAGATCCGTGCTCTTGCCCGTTTGGTGGTTCTCGACGGACATCTTGCCGGGCCGCCAGTACTGCTCCAGGAACTGCTCGAAGTCGCTCTGCACCAAAGTCTTGAGAAGGGCTCCCTTGCGGTCGTAGAAGACCACCTTCAGGGTGCGGTACTCGGCCTGGTCGATCCACACCTCCTGACGGGTGTAGCCCGACTTCTTGTCCACCGGGACGCGCTCGATGACGAAGCTCGCCTGGCCGTCGAGCTCCTCCTCGCGCAGGAAGCTGTAGGTGTACTCCTCGACCTCCTGGGACGAGATGTCCTCATAGGCGAACTCGCTGCCCATGAAAGGGCCGCTCTTGTTGCTCGACGAGATCCGCTTGACGCGCTTGAGGGCCGGCAGATAGAGCCACTGGTCGTCGTTGCCGGTGGTGTGGCTGAAGGTCAGGAAGGCGGTGCCCTTGACGTCCCGCGGGTGATCGAAGATGACCAGCGACTTGTCGCCGTCGTTCTCTTGCTCCAGAACGCGGGTGCGCAGGGAGCGGGTGCTCTCCTGGCCCTGGCGATTGCGCAGCACCATGCGGAGATCGGCCTTGAAGTCTCCGAAGCCGGTGTCCCGGAGCTCGGCCTCGCGGGCGATCTCGAGACCACGTTCGGCGGCCGATTGGGCGGCGAGGGGAGAGAGGACGAAAAGGGTGGTGAGCAACAGGAAGAAGGTGGTGGTGCGAAGCATCGAAGGATTCCTCGGAGATCGGGTTGTCGGTCGCCAGGCCAGGACCATCAGGATGGCGCCCCGGAGGGCGCGACGCTGGCACTCTCGGTGCCGGCTGGCAGAACCACCGGCTGGCGTTGGCGGCGGTCGAAGGTCAGCAGCAGGGCAGGTAGGAGCAGGAAGTCGGTGACCAGGGCGAGGACGATGGTGATCGCGGTGAGGCGGCCCATGCCGGCGTTCATGTCGAAGGCCGAGAAGGACAGCACGATGAAGCCGGCGGTGAGCACCGCCGACGTGGTCCACAGGGCGCCGCCCACCGATTCGAAGGCATAGCGCACCGCGTCCGGCGGCTCGTAGCCGCGCTCGCGGCGGCCGCGCAGGTATTTGGCGAGAAAGTGCACCGAGTCATCGACGACGATTCCCAGGGTCATGGCGAGCACCATCGACAGGCCGATGTTGACCTGGGCGACGATCAAGCCCCAGATGCCGAAGGCGAGGGCCGCCGGCGCGAGATTGGGCACCAGGCTGAGCAGTCCGAAGCGCAGGCTGCGCAGGGCGAATATCAGCAAGAAAGAGATCAGCACCAGGGCCGACAAGGTGCCCGTCAGCATGCCGCGGATGTTGCGCTGGCTGAGATGGGCAAACATCAGGGCCGGGCCGGCGGCGACGGCGTGCATCGCCGGCGGCGCGTTGTCGCGTAGCCAGGCCTCGCCGCGCTGGGCGGCGTCGATCAACTCGCGGGCGGTGAGGTCGCCGAAGGTGATCGAGAAGCGTGTCGCCGATTTGTCGATGCTGATCTCGTCGTTGAGGTCGAGGCCGTACGGCAGCGACATCTCGTAGAGCAGCAGATATTGGGCAGCGAGGTCGCGCTCCTCCGGTAAGCGATGGTAGGCGTCGTCATCGCCGTGCATGCTGCGATTGATGCGCTTCATGGTGTCCGCCAGGGTGCGCACGTGCACCACCCCCGGCTGCTGCCGCCACCAGTCGGCGAAGGCGTCGAGCTTGGCGAGGTACTCGGGCTCGCTGATGCCGCCGCTGTCGCCGGCTTCGAGGGAGTACTCCACCTGGTAGATGCCGGTGAGCCGCTCGATGGCGTAGTCGGTGTCGCGGCGAAACTCGATGCGCGGCGCGAAGTACTCCACGAACTGGTCGTTGAGGACGTTGCGCGGCACCGCCATGGCGAAGACCATCACCACCAGCGCGCCGCCCCAGAGGAAGCGCCGGCGATGGGTGATGACGTGATCGGCGAAGCGCCGCCAGAAGTCGCTGTCGGTCTGGCGGCGGACGCTGCCGGCACGCAGCGGCAGAATCGAGATCAGCGCCGGCAGCAGGGTCATCGAGATCAGGAAGGCGAGACTGACGCCGATCGAGGTGGTATTGCCGAGGTCCTGGAAGGGCGGCGCATCGGAGAAGTTCATGCTCAGGAAGCCGATGGCGGTGGTGGCGCTGGTCAGGAAGATCGGCCAGGCGTTGACGCGCAACGATTCGATCAGGGCGTCGATCTTGTCCATCCCTTGACGCATCTTGACCAGCATGCCCTTGAGGAGATGGATGCTGTCGGCCACCGCCAGGGTCAGGATGAGGGTCGGGGCGATGGCCATCGGCGAGGTCACCGGGGTCCCCAGCCAGCCCGCCGCGCCGGTGGCGCCGACGGTGGCCGTGATGATGACGACGACGGTCGCGAAGGTCGCCCAGAAGGAGCGGAAGAGGAGGGCGAGGAAGACCACGATGACCAGGTACATCAACGGCATCAGCAGGGTCAGGTCGTCTAGGGAGGCCTCCTTGAAGGCGTTGTTGAGGAACACGAAGCCGGTGAGGCGGACCTCGATACCGGGATGGTTGCGGCTCACCTGCTCGGCGAGCTGGCGGGCCGCGAAGGCCGCCTGCTGGGTCTCGTCGGGGATGTCCCGCGGCATCTGCAGGACGGCGTTGACGCCGGTGATGTCGGCCGCCGGCGACACCAGGCGGTGGGCCAGCAGCGGCTCCGCCAGGGCGATCGCCCGCACTCGCTCGAGGTTCTCCGGCGAGAGGCCGTCGGCGCCCTCGACCAGGGCCTCGACGATCAGGTCGTCGCCTTCGGCCTCGGTGTGCTGGAAGTTGGTCACCGAGTCGACCCGATTGACGAAGGGGATCTGCCAGGCGCCGGTGGTGAGCTCCTCGATCGCCGCCAGCGTGCGCGGGCTGAACACCTCGCCGTCTTCGGGGGTGACCACGAAGAGGATGTTGTCGTTCTTGGCGTAGATGTTCTGCATCGCCTCGAAGGCCTGCAGCTGCGGGTTGTCGTCGCTGAAGAAGAGGCGATAGTCGTCGTTGATCACCAGCCGGGTGGTGCCGGCGCCGAGCAGGCCGATGACGCCGAGGGAGGCGGCGATCACCAGCCAGCGGAATCTCACCACCGCGCGGCCGTAGGCCTGCAGCCGGTGGTCCCAGGAGTGCGCATTGCGGTTCATCGAGAAAACCTCGTGGATTCGAGAACGGTGTTTGAAGAGCTCGAGCGACGGTGAACGGGCGGATTCAGGGCCGGCCGAGGAGCCGTTCCTCGGCGACGCGGAGGGCATCGTCGATGAACTCCTGATCGAGACCGGACTGACCGAGGAGGAGGATGCCGTGGGTGGTGGCGACGAGACCCCGGGCGAGGGCCCGAGGGTCGCGGTCGGCCGGTAGCTCTCCACCGGCGATGGCCGCCTCGAGGCAGCCCTCGAGGGCTGCGGCCATGACCTCGAGCTGGCCTGCCAGCGCCTGCTGGAGCTCGGCGTCGGCGCTGCCGAGCTCCGGCAGCGCGTTGCCCACCATGCAGCCGCAGAAGCTCTTCTCCTGAGCCATCTCGCGCAACTGACCGAACAAGTCGCGCAGGCCGGTGAGGGGAGTGGGGGCTGCCGCGAGGACCTCCTCGAGGAGCGCGACGCGCTCGCGGCCGTAGTGATCGACGGCTTCGAGGAATAGCCGTCGCTTGTCGCCGAAGGTGTCGTAAAGGCTCTGCCGGCCGATACCCATGCGCGTCGTCAGCTCACTCATGGCGGCGCCGCCGAAGCCCTTCTCCCAGAACACCTCGATGGCTTTGGAGAGGGCTTCGGAGCGCTCGAAGGCTTTGGGCCGGCCGCGGTGCATGGTCGAACCCTAGACGATTTGGAATGATCGGTCAATAATTATCCGTCGCCCATCGCACGGTGACCGGCTGGCGGAAGTAGGACAGGCCGGGGCCGGTCAGCCGGACCCGCCGGGGCTGGCCGACGGCGCGACCGCGAAGGACTGCCCGAAAGGCCTCGAAGGTGGTCGGCGGGGGAACCAGCAGGCCGCCCTCGGCGGTCGCCGGTAGCAGCCGGTGGCGGTGCACTCGCTCACCCCCGAGATCGATCTCGAGGAAGACCGGCGGGGTGCGCCAGAGGGTTTGGGCGAGGCGGTCGAGAAGCGTCGGCCGGAGGTCGATCTCGGCCCACAGAGGCCGTCCCGCCTGGCCGCCCGGGGGAGCCACCCACTGGTCTCCTGTCAGCTTCTGCTCAGCGAGTGGACGGGCCAACGGCGCGGTGCCGTCGCGGCGGGTGAGAAGGGCGAGCTGCCGACGGCCGTCGAAGCGCTGCGGCCGATATCGGGCGAGGAGCTGACGCCAGGTTCGCGGCGTGTCCCACAGCAGGTGGCGCTGGCCGAGGGATTCGAAGTGCACCAGGAGGCGCTCGGGGGCGTCGTCGGCGGCGAAATGCGCCGCCACCTGCTGGTCGAGGTCTTCGGTGTAGGCGGTGTAGAGCTGGAGCGTCGGGTGGGGCTGCCAGGGCAGATCGTTGGCCGCCAGGTAGGTGAGCTCCCAGGGCACGACGTCGACCGACGGGACGCCTCGCAGGTCGGCCACGAAGGAGCCGGGGAGGCGCCTTTTGTCGAGGGCGCGGCGAGATTGACGGTCGAGGGCCGCGGCGGTCTCGGAGGGTGTCCAGAGGGCCCGGAGATGGCGCCAACCCTCGATCCCGAGGACGGTTTGGTGGTTGGCCGCCGCCGGCGCTCCGGGCAGGGCGACGAGCAGCGCGAGGGCCGCCAGGGCGGCCGCCGATCGCCCCTCCGAGAACAGCATGGCGAGGCCGGCGAAGGCGACCAGAAAAGCGAAGAAGATCTGGACGTGGCCGTCTTGGCGGACGAAGCCGTGCTTGAAGGCGAGCAGCAGCGGCACGGCGCCGAGCCACCACAGGCGGCCCTGGCCGGCCCGCAGCGCTGCCGCCGCCGCGACGCTGCCGCCGACCAGTGCCACCAGACCCGCCGCCAACACCGCCCGGTCGGGATTCGGCAGGCTCATGGCGGCTCCGAAGCCGGTGGCGAGCTGGCCTTGGGCGGTCAGCCAGGTGAGGACGCTCTGCCCGGAGCCCTGGAAGCAGACGACGAAGGCGGAAGCGCCGGCGGCGATGGCGACGACGGTGGCTTCGATCCAGGCGCTGAGTCGCTTCTCGCTCAGTAGGTGGACCAGCAGGCAGGCGCCGGCGGCGATGCCGAGGTGGAAGCGGGCGAGCAGTAGAGCCGCCACCAACAGGGCGGCCCAGGTGGTCGCGAAGGGCAGGCGATCGCGGCGCTCCGCCGCCAGCAGCAGAATCACCAAGGCCAAGAGCCGGTAGCCGAAGGCCAGGCCGAGAACCTCGGCGGCCACCATCAAGACGGCGAAGGCGGTCGCGCGATCGGAATGGCGCCAGGCCTGGCGGGCGAAGGCGGCGACGAAGAGGCCGTGGGCGAAGAGCCAGAAGATCAGGGCGCGGCCACGATGCCCGTCGCCGTCGAGCGGTAGCAGCAGGTAGCCGAGGGGGCCGAAGGTGAAGGCACCATCCGCTCCCCAGGCGGCGCCGTGGGCCTCGAAGGCGTTGATTCCCCAAGCATAGGAGCCATCGAGGCCGACGGCTTGCGAGAAGTAGGGCCCTGGAAACAGCCACAGGGCGAGGACCGCCGTCAGCAGGGCGGGAAACAGCCAGCGACGAGGCGCAGGGGGAGGGGCCACGGCACCGAGCTTACTGGACCTGCTCCTTGGTGCTCAGGAAGCGCACCTCGTCCCACTCTTCGAGGGCGCGCTCGAGGCGGTAGGCGCTGCGCGCCAGGTAGACCGGCGAGCCGTTGTGGTCCTCGCCAATGGCCTCCTCGTGGCGGTCGATGAAGCGCTTGAGCATGGCGGCCTGGTCGCTCTCGATCCAACGCGCCGCGTGCACCGTGGTGCCGGCGAAGTCCACCGGAATGTTGTACTCGGTGCGAATGCGGTCGGCGAGGACGTCGAACTGCAGGGCGCCGGCGACCCCCACGATCCACTCCGAGCCGAGGCGCATCTTGAAAATCTGGGCAGCGCCTTCTTCGGCGAGCTGGAAGAGGGCCCGGCCGAGGTGCTTGGCGCGCATCGGGTCGAGCGGGCGAACCTTGCGCATCAGCTCCGGAGCGAAGCTCGGAATACCGGTGAAGCGCAGGTCTTCGCCCTCCGTCAGGGCGTCGCCGATGCGTAGATTGCCGTAGTTCGGGATGCCCAGGATGTCCCCCGCCCAGGCCTCCTCGGCGAGCTCCCGGTCGCGGGCCAGAAAGAGCACCGGATTGTGCACGCTCAGGGTCTTGCCGGAGCGGATATGGCGCAGCTTCATGCCGCGCTCGAAGCGCCCCGAGCAGAGTCGAATGAAGGCGATGCGATCGCGATGCTTGGGGTCCATGTTCGCCTGGATCTTGAAGACGAAGCCGGAGACTTTCTCCTCCGTCGGGGCCACCATCCGGCTGACCGCCGGTCGCGGCTGCGGCGGCGGCGCGAAGGCGGCCAGCCCTTCGAGCAGACTCTGGACACCGAAGTTGTTGAGGGCGCTGCCGAAAAACACCGGCGTGCGGTTGCCCTCGAGGTAGGCCTGCTGGTCGAAGGGCGGGCACAGGCCGCGCACCATATCGGCCTCCTCCCGCAACTGGGCGGCGGCCTCCGCCGGCAGCAGGCGGTCGAGGGCAGGGTCTTCGAGACCGTCGCAGGATTCGCCTTCCTGGACGATGTCGCGGCGGCTGCGGTCGAGCAGCACCAGGCGATCGTCGAGCAGGTCGTAGCAGCCCCGGAAGCGCTGCCCCATGCCGATCGGCCAGCTCGCCGGGCTGGTTTCGAGGGCGAGGGTCTGCTCGATCTCGTCGAGCAGCTCGAAGGGGTCGCGGCCTTCGCGATCGAGCTTGTTGACGAAGGTGATGATCGGCATGTCGCGCAGGCGGCAGACCTCGAACAGCTTGCGGGTCTGGGTCTCGATGCCCTTGGCGGCGTCGATCACCATCACCGCCGAGTCGACCGCGCTCAGGGTGCGGTAGGTGTCTTCGCTGAAATCCTCGTGCCCCGGGGTGTCGAGGAGATTGAAGGTGCAGCCCTGATACTCGAAGGTCATCACCGAGGCGGTGACCGAAATGCCGCGCTCCTGCTCGACTTTCATCCAGTCCGAGCGGGCCCGTCGCCGCTGACCGCGGGCCTTGACCTCGCCGGCGAGCTGGATGGCGCCGCCGAACAGCAAGAGCTTCTCGGTGAGAGTGGTCTTGCCGGCGTCCGGGTGGGAGATGATGGCGAAGGTTCGCCGGCGAGAGATCGCTTCGCTCAGCTTGCTCATGGATTTGGTCCTGGTATGGCGGGTCGGAACCGACCCGTGAGGGGGCAGCCTACCAGACCCTCGGCCCGCCGGCGAAGGATCCTGGGTGAGGGATTCGCCGCGCCCTTTGCGCCTAAATAGATAGAACCAACTTGGTGCTCGGCCGGCCGCTCCTCCTGGTCGGTCGAGTCCCCCCCGGAAGCCGTCCCCCACGTCCTCGGGGCCGGCTCCCAGGCCCCATCGGGCAGGCCCCCCGGCGACGGGGGGCTTTTTTGTGGTCTGGACAGGTCGAGCTGCCCGGCCGTGCCCGACTCCACCTCTGGAGAATTGGCGTATATATTCCTCTAGGGCTTCTGCGAAGCCGGTAGGTGAGAAAATCAACGGTTCGCGTGGCCCGGCGGGCCATGGAGGCCCGGGCCGGGACTGCGCCAATAAGGAGGCGGGACTATGTGGGATTGGATCTTGTCGCTGCTGGGGCTCGGCGAAGACCACACCGAGGCTGGGGGAAGAGTCGACCCGAACGGTTAGGACAGGTACCGCCGGAGGCGTCGGGCCGCTTCGAGCAGGAAAGCCTGGCCGGCGCGGATCTCGACCAAGCTCTCGAGGGCCCGGGCCGCCGCCGCGGCTTCGGCATCGAGTTCGAGCGTGTTGGCTAAGGAGGCCGCTAGGAGGGCGGATTCGGAAGCTTCGTCCAGGCGGCCTAGGGCGGCGCTGGGTTCGATCAGGGCCAGCTCGAGGAGTGCTCGATCGATGATTCCGCACGGGGGATCTCTGCGCAGCTCGCGCAGGGTCTCGCGTGCGGTGCCCGAATCGCCTTCGGCGTGGGCGAGACGGGCCGAGAGGAGGCCTCGGCGCCACACTCCGGCCGAGCCAAGGTGGAGCTCGACCAGCTCCGGCGAAAGGCGGTCGAAGAGACGCCGAGCCTCCGCGGTCTCGCCGGAGTCGACCAGGCAGAACGCAAGGTTGTGCAGGACATGGCAGGCCAAGCGCGGGTCGTGCTGGGCGTCGAGCCGCTCGGCCACCCGCAGCAGGGTCCTTTTCTCCTCGGCGAGGCGTCCTGCCGAGCCGTAAGCATTCGCTCGCTGCAGCTCGAGTTTCGCTACTTCGTGCGGAATGCCGGAGTGCCTCTTCACCAACGGTATCGCCTCGTCGAGGAAGCGGTGAGCGCGGGCAAACTGTCGACGATCGCAAGCGACGGAGGCGTAGAGAGAGGCGACTTCGGCCCGAATCAGCGGCGCCGAATCGCTGCAGCGCTTCCAGGCTTCTCGCAGATAGCGCTCGGCGAGGTCGAAGCGAGCTTCCACACGATGCGCATTGCCCAGGTGGGCGAGGGCCTGGGGCAAGCAATCCACCGCTTCCCGGGAGGATAGGAGCTGGGCTGCGTTGACGGCCAGCAAGGCCCAGTTCGTGGCTTCTGGCGAGCCCTTCTGGCGCTGATCTACGTGCTCTTGCACCAGCCTTCGGACCAGCTGCGCGGAAACCGTTTCGCGGGCGACGGCGATGCGTCGCCCACGGGGTTCGAGGCGACGGAGAGCCTCAACGGTCAACACGGCTTCGTTCCTCCTGAGGTATCGCCTCGCTGTTCGGCTGCAGCAGCTCATCCTTGACACCCTGCGCTTCTCCCAGGCTGCGAACCAGGCTGGCGATCAAAGAGTCGGTGGCCGAGTGCAGAAGGCGACGCGTCGCCTCGGAATTGTCCTCCTCTGCTTCCGTTGGGGCGATGCCCCAGGCTTCCAGCAGCCGGGCGCGGGTCTCCGGCCGCACCCCTTCCATACCCATCGCGGCGGCCAGATCGAGGAGATCGGCATCGAGAGCCGCGATCAGCCGAAAGAGCGTTGCCAGGCTCGGGAGCCGCCGGCCATTCTCGTAGGCGCTGATGTGGTTCTTGTGGATTCCAGCCCTGCGCGCGACCTCGTGTTGGGTCGAGCTGGTCCGCCGGCGCAGTTGGCGGAGGGCCGTCGGGATCTGCTGGGAGTAAGCCTGCTGAATCTCATTCATTACTAACCAAGATGTTAGAGGATTCAGAGAGTAGGTGTCAAATGCAGTGATTCCCGAGGTTGGAGTCGATTCACCTAGATAGTGGTACCTTTGTCTCGAAAAAAGTAAGCATAAAGTGTTGACTTTTCGTTGGGAGTCTCTTAGCGTTGTCGTCATTCCATGAGATCGCACCTTCTCACGTAATGATGCAAGCCGCCGCCATGCCACTCCAGCCTCGCGAGTCGATGAACTGGCCAGCGGAGAGACCAGGAGCCACACGATGCCACGAATCTCCGAAGGTACTTTGCCCAATCCCAACGCGCCGAGGCCGGATCCCTGGGAACCGGCCTCTTACTACCAACTCCTTTGGGAGAGCGGCCTCGCCGGCTTTCCGGGCCCGGGCGACCTGCCCGGCCACCTGAAGCCGGAGCGTATCCAGAAGACCCTGGCTCATGGCCGGGCGGCGCTCCTTTCCCCGGGCAAGAAATCCGCCCCCGGCCCCGCGATCACCCTGCCGCGACTGGGGGATGCCGCCCTGCGCGAGCGTTCCGAGGCCTTTGCGGGCTGGCGCCTGGCGGACGACAACCGCAGCCTGGTGCGGCCCTTCGTGCTCGACAGCTCGGAAGCGGCCCTTGGCTTTGCGGCGTTCATCACCGGCATTCTGCAGGCCGCGGGTTCCTTCCCGGCGATGGCAGTGGTCCTCAACACGGTGTGGGTGGTGCTCACCAACCCTCGGGTGCGGGGCTTGACCGAGGTCGAGCTCGCCCTCGCCGAGCGCCTGTCGCGCCAGTCGCCGGGCCACCCCTCGCAGGCGAACGTGTCTTGAGCTTGCGAGCTCCCGTGCCGGAATCGGTTCTGCGAGAAAGCGCTCTCGCCTTGGTGACGGACGCTGAATCTCGCTCTGCCCTGCGCTGGCTGGGTGAGGCGCTCCACGAGCGCCTCGTCTGCCAGCCCACGCCACCGAGCGTCGACCGCTCCCTCGCCCCGGAGCTTGCCGCCGTGGCCAGCGACCTGCGGTACCTCTGCCGTCTGCTGCGCCGAATGGACCCGCGGGGCGAGCCTTGCGATGTGACCCGCGCCGCCTTTGCCGAGCGTGCCGCGGTTTCCCTCGAGCTGTTGGCGCGCTCTCTTGAGAGCCTGAGCCACCTGCGCCCTCCCGCAGGGAGGCCACCGCCCTCCTCGAGATTCCGGACATCTTTCGGACATCTTCCGGACGTCTTCCGGACATCTTTCGGACATCTTTTTCGGGCCTGATCGCCGAAAACGCCTGTAAAACGGCGAAGTCCCCCATGGCACGTGGCTTGCTGTAGCGCTTTGGCAAGGAACTGAATCCAGTTTTATGTTGTCCTGGAAGGACGAGGGCATTTCTTGGGAGGTTGGACGTGATGCGTCGAGCGTTGATTTTGGCGGTGTTGGGATTGTTGACGGTAGGTGGTTCGCTATCAGGCCTGGAGCTGGTTTCGGGATCGAAGTCCCTGACGATCGCCCGGGTTCCGGCGGACTCGGAGCTCTGGCTCTTCGGGGTAGGCAAGAGCCGGGACGGCTACAACCGTGTGCTGACGACCTACTCGGAGACCTTGAGCGATGCGGACGGCGACGGCCGGATCATCTACGAGCCCGCGGGCGGTATGCCGGTGCTGGCCTCGTGGGGCGTGGCGGACCTAACTACTGGCCAGGTGACGGTGCTTCCCTCGCCGGGCTGGGAGGGCTCGGTGTCGAGCCTGCCGGCGACGGCGCTCGATCCCTCGGGGGAGTCGCTGACTCTGCCGAATCGTCAGGTGGAGGCATTCCTGGTGCGTCCTGGCACCGCGGGCTGGCGTCAGTCGATCGGTGATGGCTCTTCGGCGGATGGCGACGGCCTCGAAGACGGCTCGGTGAATCTCTCGCTGTCGTCCCTCGCCGCCCAAGACGGTGGCTCGGAGCTGCCGGGATCGTTGCAGCCGGAGGACGTACTGGTGGTGATCGACACGTCGACCCTGGAGCTGATCTGGAGCGGCGAGGAGGTGTCGCCGTGAGCCGCCTCGTCCTCGCCGCGATTCTCATTCTTCTTCTCGCGCTCGCCGCCCCGGCCCTCGCCCAACCGAAGCCGGTG
>JBCCHV010000048.1 GCA_039028635.1 Acidobacteriota bacterium | reverse complement strand
GCTGTTCGTCAGATACCCACCCAGGCTCACCGTCCAGCCCACCCCAGCGTTGAAATCCTCCGAGACCCGAGCCTCGAACGCCGCCTCCGAGAAGGAGAACGGACGCGTCTCCACATCCCAGACCTTGGCGTTGTAGGTCAGACGCAGGCCGTAGGAGAAGCCGCCACCCAGCGGGTACTGGCCGCCCAGCGGCAACGCCAGCACCAGGTTGCCATTGAACAGGTTGACCGAATCCAGACCCGAGTAGTCGTAGACCTCCCCGGGGGAGAAACCGCGCGCTTCCACCGGCTTCGGCTGGGCAAGGGCCGGGGCAGCGAGCGCGAGAAGAAGAATGAGAATCGCGGCAAGGACGAGGCGGCTCACGGCGACACCTCCTCACCGGTCCAGATCAGCTCAAGGGTCGACGTGTCGATCACCACCAGCACATCCTCCGGCTGCAGAGAGCCCGGCAACTCCGAGCCACCGTCCCGGGAGGCGAGAGACGACAGAGACAGGCTCACCGAGCCATCCTCGAGGCCGTCGCCGTCCGTCAACGAGCCGTCACCGATCGACTGGCGCCAGCCCGAGGTCCCAGGACGCACCAGGAATGCCTCCACCTGGCGGTGCGGCAAGGTCAGTGACTCCCCCGAGGGATCGAGCGCCGTCGCCGGCAAGCTCGACACCGAGCCCTCCCAGCCCGGCGACGGGAGGACCGTCACCGCACCGGTGGAAAGATCCGCCACCCCCCAGGAGGCCAGCGCCGGCATCCCGCCGGCGGGCTCGTAGGTGATCCGGCCATCGCCGTCCGCATCGCTCAACGTCTCCGAGTAGGTCGTCAGCACCCGGTTGTAGCCGTCTCGGCCCTTGCCCACTCCGAAGACCCAAAGCTCCGAGTCCGCCGGGACCCGGGCGATCGTCAGGGACTTCGATCCCGACAACAGCTCCAGGCCTGATAGCGAACCGCCTACCGTCAACGATCCCAACACCGCCAACATCAACGCTCGATGCATCACGTCCAACCTCCCAAGAAATGCCCTCTGCTCTAGCCCGTCCTTCTCACCGGCTCTCTGCTGCAAGGCCGTAGGTCACTGAATCTGCGGCGTTATCCGCCGGCTGCACTCCTCGCAGTACGTCCAGTACGGCTGCGTCGCGGCACCAACGGATGTCTTGCATCTCCAGCAACCTACGACCTTTCGCCACGAGATCCGATAAGAAGGACGGGCCAAGACAACGTAAAACTGGATTCAGTTCCTTGCCAAAGCGCTACAGCAAGCCACGTGCCATGGGAGCCTCCGCCGTTTTACAGGCGTTTTCGGCGATCAGGCCCGAAAAAGATGTCCGAAAGATGTCCGGAAGACGTCCGGAAGATGTCCGAAAGATGTCCGGAAATCTCTTCCGAGCCTTCGATCGGCGGTTCAGGAAGGGAGTCGAGCCCCCGCCCTCAGCCAGGCAGGACCTTTCCCGGATTGAGGATGCCGTCCGGGTCGAAGACCTGCTTGATCGCCGCCATCGCCGCCAGCTCGGCCGGTGATCGGCAGAGCGGCAAATGCTCTCCTTTGAGCCGGCCGAGGCCGTGCTCGGCGCTGATCGAGCCGCCGAGGGTGGCGACTCGGCGGTAGCTCTCGACGTCGAAGGCGCGGCAGCGCTCGGCGAAAGCGCTTTCTTCGAGGCCGTCCGGCCGCAGCAGGTTGACGTGCAGGTTGCCGTCGCCGACGTGACCGAAGCAGGTCAGAGGAAGATCGATCTGCCGGGCCAGAGCAGTGAGGTCGCGATGCAGCGTCGGCAATGCCCTCGGCGGCACCGAGAGGTCGTTCTTGTGCACCCGGTGGCGCTGCGCCAGGGTGTCGCTGATCTCGAGTCGGTGCCGCCAGAAGCGCTCGGCCTCGGCGCCATCGGCGGCGGGCCGATGCGCGATGCCCGACGGCAGGGCTTCGAGCCAGGCAGCGAGGACCGCCGGCGGGGGCGTCTCGATCTCGAGCAGGGCCAGGAAGTGCCACGAGCGATCGAACAGCGGCTGCCCGACCACCTTGGACATCATCTCCTGGCAGGTGCCATCGAACATCTCGAAGGCGAGCACCGGACGGGGCAGCCGATGGCTTCGACGCAGGATCGCGAGGAGCCCTTCGAGCTCGTCCGCGGCGAGCGCGATGAGGGTTCTCTCCTGCACCGGTCGGGTGAGGCGAAGGGTGACCTCGGTGATCAGCCCGAGGGTTCCCTCGCTGCCGACGAAGAGCTGCTTGAGGTCGTAGCCGGCGTTGTCCTTGAGCAGACCACCGCCCAGCTCGAGCACCTCGCCGGCGCCGCTCACCACCGTCAGTCCGAGCACCCAGCGGCGGGTCATGCCCCAACGGAGGACCCGCACGCCGCCGGCGTTGGTGGCGACATTGCCGCCCACCTGGGAGCGGTCGCAGGCCGCGAAGTCCACCGGATAGAGCCAACCTCGCTCGGCCGCCGCCTGCTGTAGCCGGCCGGTGACCACGCCGGCCTGCAGGCGTACCGCCGGAATCTCGGGCAACCATTCGAGGATGCGATCGAGGCGCTCGAAGGCGACCACCGCCTCCCCGCCGGTGGCGGTCGCGCCCCCCGAGTAGCCGCTGCGTCCCCCGGCCGGCACCAGGGGGACCCGGCGCCGCCGTGCCCAACGCACCAGCCGCTGGACTTCATCGGTACTCGCCGGGCGCACCACCAGCGCCGGTCGCCCCTCACCGGCGGGGCTGCGATCCCGGCCCCAGGCGGGGTGCGGTGGCGGCACTTCTTCGGCAATCACCGCGGCGGATCCGAGCAGCTCCGCGAGCTCGGCCCGCCAGCGGCGGATGTCGGCGGAATCCATGGCCCGCAGCTTAACGCCGACGGCGCCGAGCTGCGGGCTGGGCCCTTCCCGAAAAACCTCTTACCAGGTGTCGATGCGGTTCAGGAAGCGCCGGATCGGACGCTCGACGAACCGCCGATGGTCGGCGGAGAAGAAGTGATCGCCGTGGCCGAACTCTTCGATCTCGACGAAGGTGCACTGGTGCGAGCCGAGAATCTTCGCCAGGTCGCGGTTCTGAGGCCCGAAGGACTGGCCGCCCCCCATGAAGAACACCGGCTTGGTGAAGTTCGCCAGATTGCCGGTGAAGGTGCGCTCGCCGGCGAAGCTGCAGTTCAGATCGCGCAGGATGCGATTGTCGAAGTAGTTGTTGAAGATGGTGAGGAAGGCCGTCAGACGGGCGTCCGTCGAGAAGAAGAAGACGTCGGCCAGCGGATCACCGGCAGCGCGAATGAAGTTCGGGGTCTGATTGAGCGGCGTGAAGGACGGCACCGCCAGGCTGAAGACCAGCACCTGATGGTTGGTGGTGCCGGGCGGAAATCCCGGGAACGGCGTCTCGCCGTCCGGATCCGTCGCCGCCAGGTTGGCGGTCAGGCCGATCAACGGCAAGCTCTGGCCGTCGAACAGGAAGCCCTGAGCCAGGAAGTCCTCCATGGTGGCGCAGTGCTGCTGGTTGAGGGCGATGACCTCCGGATCCTCGCTGTAGAGGGCGCCTTCGAGAATCAGAGCGCCGGCGTAGTCGTCGGGATGGGCGTTGATGGTGGCGATGGTCGCCGCACCGCCGAGGGAGAAGCCGCCGATCACCGGCGACCGCCCCGGATGGACCTGCTCGATCTCGCCGCGGATGAAGGTCAAGTCCTCGACCATCACCTGGATACCCCAATCGCCCATCACCGAGCAGTCGACCAATCCGGCCTCGCAGGAACCCTGCTCGAGCAGAGTGCCGCGCGGCGAGTAGCCCCAGATCTCGTAGCCGCGACGCGCGAAGTAGGCGGCGAAGGAGCGACCGTAGCGACCGTCTTCGGTGGTCTCCCAGAAGACGAACGGGTTGGCCAGCGGTCCGGTGAGCAGCAGGATGCCGCGCGGCGGCGGTGTCCAGTAGGGCCCACCGCGGCGAACCAGGCGATGCATCAGGAAGGTGTTGACCGGATTGTCGCCGACCTGCACCACCGCATCGGTGCGCTCGAAGCGGCCGATTCGCGTCGTCGATTCCTCCAGGATCTGGTAGTCGTCGGCCGCCACCGGTAGTGCCAACAGGCACAGCAGGAACGCCGTCCAAGCCACGAGCCTCTTCATCATCGAATACCCCCTCGTTGACTTCCTCGTCGATGTCGTCAGGGCCGCCGGTCCGCCGGCGACCGCACGGGATACCCGCCCCTCAGCCCGACTCCCCAGAGATCACCGGCTCGAGCTGCGACAGGCGCAGGTCCGGCTCGAATGCAATCGCCGACAGGTAGCCGCGCAGCACCGCCTGCATACGCGCCGCCGTCGTCGGCTCGAAGATGTCGATGTCGTGCAGCAAGATGACGTCGAGATCGCCATCGTGCTCGCGGATCGAAAGCAGCAGATCGAGGTCGGTGTCGCCGTGATGGAAGATCGGTACCGACTCGATCTCGAGATCGCCGAGGCGGACATCGCCGTCGCGGGTGCCGCTCTGGTAGGAGAACAGCGCCTGGATCGGCGGCTTGCCGGGATTGGGCTCCGGCGGCTCGTAGCCCGGTGCCACCAGGATGAATGGGAACTCCTGGTGCGAGTAGGCCTCGAGGGCCGTCTCCCGAACCCGCTGCAGGAGCTGGCGCAAGGTGGGATCGCCATCGAGGGAGGTGCGCATCAGCATCAGGTTGAAGAAGCTGCCCACCAGCTCCTCGGTCTGCTCCCGGGGGCGGTTGGCGTTGGGGCTCGCCACCATCACGTCGAGCTGCCCGGAGGCCTGCGACAACATCAGCTTGAAGCCCGCCAGGAGAATCATGAACAGGCTGACGTCCTCACTCCGGCTGCGCTCCGCGAGCGCCTGGGACAGCTCCGAAGGTAGCTGCTCGAAAGACAGCGCCCCCTGGTAGCTCGGTCGCTCCGGGCGGGGGTTGTCGGTCTCGAACTTCATCTGCGGCAGACCGTCCGCGAAGCGGCCGCGCCAGTAGGTGGTGAGCTTCTCCATCAGGTCGCCCTGCAACCGCTCCCGCTCCCACACGGCGTAGTCGGCGTACTGAATCGAAAGCTCCGGCAGCTCCGGCTCCTCGCCCTGGGAATAAGCCTCGTAGAAGGCCGCCAGCTCCTGGTAGTAGACGCCGAAGCCCCAGTCGTCGATCACGATGTGGTGGATCAGGAGCGAGTACCACCAGCGCTGGTCTTCGAGGCGCACCAACACCACCCGGAAAAGGGGCGGAGCGGTGAGGTCGAAGGGCACCGCCACCAGGCCCTCGATGGCGCGCCGCGCCACCACCACCCGCTCGGCTTCCGGAAGCTTCCGGAGATCGATCTGACGCACCGCCAGCCCGGCATCGGGCAGCACCTCCTGGTAGCTGGTGCCATCGGCTTGCGCCCCGAAGCGGGTACGCAGAATCTCGTGACGTTGGGCGAGGGCCCGGAAGGAAGCCTCGAAGGCGGCGACATCGAGGGCGCCCTTGAGGCCGAGCACCGGCGAGAAACGGTAGATGCTCGACGGCGTTCCTTCCTGCTGCTCGACGAACCACAGGATCTCCTGCGACCACGAGAGGGGCGCCGGTCCGTCCTCGCGACGCCGCGGAATCGCCTCGCCGTAGACCGCCCGGTCGAGGGCGCGACGCAGACGCAATTCGAGGACTTTGGCCAGAACTTCCGGCAGCTCGCCGCGACGCTCCGCCAGCTCCTCCGCCTCGGGCAGGTCGAGAACCGGCTGCTCCACCGCCGCCACCGGACCGGCCGCCGCCACTTCCGCCGCCGCCGTCTCCGGATCGAGGTTCTCGAGCTCGTCGAGGACCGCCTCCTCGACCAGAAAGGCGAGCTCCTCCAAGGTCTGGGCGGCGAACAGGGCGCGCACCTTGACCGCCACCCCGAGCAGCTCTTCGAGGCGATGCATGTGGCGGGTGGCGTGGAGGGAGTGGCCTCCGAGGTCGAAGAAGTTGTCCTCGAAGGAGATCGACTCGACCTTGAGCAGCTCGCTCCACAAGCCGGCCAGGATCTGCTCGTAAGGGGTACGCGGCCCGTCGCCTTCCTCCGCCGATGCCAGGGCGTCGCGGTCCGGTTCCGGTAGGGCGCTGCGCTGGATCTTGCCGGACGGGGTCAGGGGCAGGGCCTCGAGGGCCATCCAGTCGCTCGGGATCATGTAGTCCGGCAGCGCTTCCTTGAGGAAAGAGCGCAGCTCGGCGGCGCTCGGCGTGGCGCCGGCGCGGGGCACCCAGTAGGCCGCTAGACGCGCCTCGCCATCGTCCTCGCGCACCACCACCACCGCTTCGGCGATGGCCGGATGATCGACCAGCCGCGCCTCGATCTCGCCGAGCTCGACGCGGAAGCCGCGCACCTTCACCTGGTGATCGATGCGGCCGAGAAACTCGATTTCGCCACTCGGCAGCCAGCGCGCCAGATCACCGGTGCGGTAAAGACGTCCGCCGCCCTCGGCCCCACTTGTCCAAGGATCCGGGACGAAGCGCTCGGCGGTCAGCGCCGGTCGCCCGAGGTAGCCCCGGGCCAAGGCCGTGCCGGCGATCAGCAGGTCGCCGGGCACGCCCACCGGCACCGGCTCAAGGCGAGGATCGACGATCACCATGGCGCAGTTATCGATCGGTCCGCCGATGGTCGGCAAAGCCGGCCAGTGGTTGACCTCGCCGGTCAGCTCCAGGGCGGTCACGACGTGGCACTCGGAGGGACCGTAATGGTTGTGCAGAGTGGCTTCTGGAAGGCGCCGGAAGAGCGCCGCCACCGGCCGATTGACCTGCAGCTGCTCGCCGGCGGTGACCACTTCGCGCAGGTCGGCGGGCAAAGGCGCGCCGCCTTCGACCGCCTCGGCGAGGAACTGCAGGGCGACAAAGGGCACGAAGATGCGCCGCACTCGCTGTTCGGCGAGCAACGTCGCCAGACCCCGAGCGTCGCGGCGGGTCTCCTCGTCCACCAGCACCAGCGCGCCGCCGGAGCACCAGGTCGAGAACATCTCCTGGAAGTGGACGTCGAAGCTCAAGGACGCGAACTGCAGGGTGCGGTCGCCGCGCCCCATGGCCGATGCGGCGAGCTGCCAGCGCAGCAGATTGGCGAGGGGCCGATGCGCCATGGCGACACCCTTGGGGCGGCCCGTCGAGCCGGAGGTGTAGATCAGATAGGCGAGCTGATCGGGATCGGCGAAGGCCTGCGGCGGCGCCGCCCCCCAAGAATCGGGGTCGTCCGCCGGATCGTCCACCAGTAGCCGCGGCACCGCGGCGCCGAAGTCCGGAACCGCCGCACTCGAAATCACCACCGCCGCTGCCGAGTCCGCGACCATGAAGGTCAGACGCTCCTCCGGATACTCCGGATCGAGCGGCAGGTAGACGCCACCGGCCTTGAGTACCGCCAGCACCGCCACCGCCAGCTCGGCGGAGCGCTCGAGGCAGATGCCCACCGGCACGTCGGGACCGACGCCGAGGGTGGCGAGGCGATGGGCGAGAACGTTCGACCGGAGATCGAGGTCGCCATAGGTCACGGTGGAGCCATCGACATCGATCACCGCCGTTTCGTCGGCGAAGGTCGCCGCGGCACTGGCAAAGCGGTGATGCAGGCAAGACTCCTCACCGGCCTGCGCCGTCGCGGTGTCGTTCCAGTCGACGACCACCTGGCGGCGCTCCTCCGGCGACAGCCAGGGGAGCCGAGACAGGGGCTGAGCGGGTTCCTCCACCGCCGCCGTCAGCAGCCGCCGCCAGTGGCCGACGAAGCGCTCGAGGGTGGCGCCATCGAACAGGTCGGTGGCGTATTCGAGAGCACCGCGAAAGCCGTCCGGGTGGCGCGTCAAGGCGATCAGCAGATCGAACTTGGCGGTTCCCGTGGGCACCTCCAGACCCTCGATCTCGACCCCTTCGAGGGCCACCGGCTCCGGCGACTGCACCACGAACATCACCTGGAAAAGGGGCGAGTGGCTGAGGGAGCGCTCCGGATCGATCTCCTGGACCAGCTTCTCGAAGGGCAGATCCTGATGGGCGAAGGCATCGAGGGCGACATCGCGCACCCGCGCCAGGGCATCGCGGAAGGAGGGATCTCCCCCCAGGTCGGTGCGCAGCACGAGGGTGTTGACGAAGAAGCCGACCAGGCTCTCCGTCGCCTCCCTCCGGCGGCCGGCCACCGGCGTTCCGATGCTGATATCGCTCTGCCGGGCCCAGCGGCCGAGTACCACCTGGAGAGCGGTGAGCAGCACCATGAAGGGCGACGCGCCGGCGCGCCGCGCCAGCGCCTCGACGGCCACCGCCAGCTCCTCCGGGAAGGTCACCGGTAGACGGTCTCCGCGGTAGCTCTGCTCCGCCGGCCGCGGCCGGTCCGTCGGCAGGTCGAGCACCGACGGCGCGCCCGCGAGCTGCCGGCGCCAGTAGTCCATCTGAGAGTTCAGGAGAGCGCCGTCGAGCCAACCGCGCTGCCAGCGAGCGAAATCGCCGTAGCTCACCCGCAGCTCATCGAGGCGAGGCGCCCGATCGCGGCGCAGGGCGCTGTAGAGCTCAGCGAGATCCTGCGCCAGCACCTTCATCGACCAGCCATCGCTGGCGACGTGGTGCATGGTGAGCAGCAGGTCGTGAAGCTCTCCGCCGAGCCGTAGCAGGGTGGCGCGGAAGAGCGGACCGCGGGCCAGATCGAAGGGCCGGCGGGCGTCTTCGCTCCGCAGGCGATCGGCCTCGACCTCGGCGCGATCGGCGGGCAGGGTCGACAGGTCGACCCGCCGCAGCAACCCTTCTCCATCGACCAACGGTCGCACCACCGGCGAGCCGGCCTCGTCCGGCAGCGCCGTGCGCAGGGCTTCGTGGCGCTGAGCGAGAGCCGCGAAGGCCGCCACCAGCAAGGCGACGTCGAGGGGCCCGCGCAGGCGCAGCGGCGTCGGCAGGTTGTAGGCGGCACGCTCCGGCAACAGCCGGTCGAGGAACCACAGGCGCTCCTGGGAAAAGGACAACGGCGGCGGCGCCGTCGACGTCGACGGCTCGAGAGGCGGCAGCTCGAAGCCCCGGCGGTCACCATCGCCGACCGCCGCCGCCATCGCGGCGACCGTCGGCGCGGTGAACAAGCCGCGCAGAGACAGCTCGCAGCCCAGGGCCTCGCGCACCCGAGCCACTACCTGGGTGGCGAGCAAGGAGTGGCCGCCGAGCTCGAAGAAGTCGTCCTCCACCCCGATCTGCTCGCGACCCAGGACATCGGCCCAGATTCCGGCGACGATTTCCTCGACCGGATTGCGCGGCGCGACGAATGCCGCTCCCAAGGCATCCCGGTCCGCCTCCGGCGCCGGCAATGCGCGGCGGTCGATCTTGCCCGACGGCGTGCGCGGCAGCTCGTCGAGGGTGACGTAGTCGGCCGGCACCAGGTGGTCCGGCAGCACCGCGGCGAGCGCCTGGCGCAGACCGCGCGGCGAGACCTCGGCCGGCGCCACCCAGGCCACCAGGCGATGATCACCGGCGGCCGCCTGGCGCACTCCGACGGCTGCTTCGCGCACCCCGTCGACCGCCTCCAGGGCGGCCTCGACCTCTCCCGGCTCGATGCGGAAGCCACGCACCTTGACTTGATCGTCGAGACGGCCGAGGTACTCGAGCTCACCGTCACGGCGCCAGCGCACCCGGTCTCCCGTGCGGTAGAGGCGTTCGCCCCCGGGCGCACCGGCGAAGGGATGCGGACGGAAGGCCGCGGCGGTTTCGGCGGGCCGATCGCGATAGCCGCGCCCAACGCCGGCACCGCCCAGCCAAAGCTCGCCGGGAACCCCCACCGGCTGCGGCTCGAGATCGCCACCGAGCACGTAAGCGTGCAGGTGATCGATCGGGCGACCAAGGGTCACCGCAGAGCCATCGACGGCGGCGCAGGTGGCATCGATAGTGACCTCGGTGGGCCCATAGAGGTTGTAGATCTCGGCCTGCGGCTGAGCATTCCGGAGGGCGGCGGCGAGATCGTCCGGAAAGGCCTCGCCACCGGCGAAGAGTCGTCGCAGGCTGGCGCTTTGCCGAAAGGTCGGCTCCGCCAGGAGCATCCGCCAAAGGGTCGGCACCGCCTGCAGAACGGTGATGCCGTGCTCGTCGATGGCGGCGACCAGCTCGGCGGGATCGAGGTGAGCGCCGGGCGCCGCCATCACCAGGGTGGCGCCCTCGATCAGCGGAGCCCACAGCTCCCAACCGGAGGCGTCGAAGCTGAAGGGAGTCTTCTGCAGGACCCGGTCGTCCGGCGCCAGCGGCAGGGCGCGAGCCATCCAGCGCATGTGATTGACGATCGCGCGGTGGGAGATGGTGACCCCCTTGGGGCGCCCGGTCGAACCCGAGGTGAAGAGCACATAGGCCGCCGCGGCGGGTGGAATCTCGCTCCCGGCGCCGTCCCAGACCGGGCCGTCTTTCTGCGACTGGTGCGGCCGGAGCCGCGGCAGGTTGGCCGCCGCCAGGGGCTCGAGATCGACCTCGGCGCCGAGGATCAAGGCCGCCGCGGAAGCATCGCCGAGCATCGCCGCGAGGCGCTCCGCCGGGTAGTCCGGATCGAGGGGCAGGTAGGCACCGCCGGCCTTCAGCACGGCGAGGAGCGCCACCACCAGGTCGGCCGAACGCTCGAGGCAGACGCCGACCACCGACTCCAGCCCCACCCTCTGCTGACGCAGCTCGAAGGCAAGGCGACCAGCCCGCTGATCGAGCTCCCGGAAGCTCAGCTCGCGGCCGTCGGCGTCGATCACCGCCGTGGCCAGGGGCGTGCGATGGACCTGGTCCGACAGCAGGGAGAGCAAGGTCTCGCCCGCCGGCACCGGAGGCCGCTCGCCGGCACCGCGAGCCAACAGCTCTCGCCGCTCCGCCTCATCGAGCCAGGCAAGCCGGCTCAGAGCCTGGCCCGGGTCTGCGACGGCGCTGGCGATCAGCCTTTCGAGCTGCCGCGCCATGCGCTCCGCCGTGTCGGCATCGAACAGCTCCGTCGAGTACTCGAGGCGCCCCCGGAAGCCCCCGGCGGCATCGCGCACCAGCGACAGCATCAGGTCGAACTTCGAAGTGCCGACGTCGAGGCTCTCGATATTCCAGTCCATACCCGCCGGCGAGAGCTCCACCGGCGCGTCGTTCTGCAGGGCGAACATCACCTGGAAGAGCGGCGCGTGGCTCAGGCTGCGCTGCGGCGACAGCTCCTGGACCAGTCGCTCGAAGGGCAGATCCTGATGCCCGTAAGCTTCCAGACTGGTGTCGCGAGTGGCCGCCACGGCGGCCGCAAAGGAGTCCTCCGGAGCGAGCTCGGCGCGCAGCACCAGGGTGTTGACGAAGAAGCCGATCAGGCCTTCCGTCTCCGGCTGGCGACGTCCCGCCACCGGCGTCCCGATGCTGATGTCGGACTGGCCGGAGAGGCGCGACAGGAGAACTTGCAGGGCGGTCAGGAGCACCATGAAGGGCGTCGCTTCGAGCTGCTTCGCCAGCACCTCGACGCCGGTCGACAGCTCCTCCGACAGGGCAAAGGGCAGGCGGGCACCCTGATCGCACCGCTGAATCGGCCGTGGCCGGTCCGTCGGCAGCTCGAGGAGGGGCGGGGCGCCGGCGAGGCGGCGACGCCAGTAGTCGGTTTGCTCGGCGAGGACCTCCCCCGCCAGCCAACCGCGCTGCCAGCGAGCGAAGTCGCCATAGGTCACCGGCAGCGGTGCCAGCGTCTCCTCCGCGGCCCCCGTCTCCTGGCCGTAGAGCACCGCCAGCTCGCGCACCAGAATCTCCAGAGACCAACCGTCGCCGGCGATGTGGTGAAGCTCGAGGAGGGCGACGTGATGGTCGTCGGCGTGGGCGATCAGGCTGGCGCGAAAGACTGGACCGGCGGCGAGATCAAAAGCTGCCCGGGCACGCCACCGCTGCACTCGCTCGCTCTCGTGGTCCCGCGGCGCCGCCGGCAGCGCCGACAGATCGATCACCGTCGGCTGCACCGCCGCCGGCGCCAGAACTCGCCGGTAAGGCCGTCCTCCCTGCGCCGGAAAGACCGTCCGCAAGGGGTCGTGGCGCTCCGCCAAAGCGCTCAGGGCGCGGCCCAGGGCGGCGCGATCGAGGGCTCCACGAAGACGCAAGGGAACCGGCAGGTTGTAGACCGCGCGGTCCGCCGCCAGGCGATCGAGAAACCACAGCCGCTCCTGGGCAAAGGAAAGCGGGGTGTCGGCGGAGCGTGAACCAGCCCGCGTCAGGGGCGGCAAAGCAGGCGCCTCGAGGTCGAGGAGGCGCCGCACCTGGGCCGCCAGCGCGGCCACCGTCGGGGCCGCGAAGAGGGCGCGCAGGGGCACCTCGACGCCGAAGGCCTGGCGCAGCCGGGACACCAGCCGCGTGGCCTTGAGGGAATGACCGCCGAGGGCGAAGAAATCGCCATCGCGGGGCACTGGGCCGAGATCGAGCAGCTCACCGTAGAGGCCGGCGACGATCTCCTCGAGGGCATCTTCCGTCACCGCTCCGACGGCCGGCGAGGAACCCTCCACCGTCGGCACCGGGAGGCGGCGCCGGTCGACCTTGCCGTTGGCCGTCAGAGGCAGCTCGTCGAGCACCGTGAGGGTCGCCGGCACCATGTAGTCGGGCAACGACCGACGCAGCGCCGAGCGCAGCGCCTCGACGTCGAGGCGCGTCCCGGCGGCGGGCACCAGATAGGCGGCGAGGGTCTTGCTCTCGGCATCGTCGCCGCGGGCCACCACCGCCGCAACCGCCACCTCCGGCTGGCGCGCCAGCTGACGCTCGATCTCACCGAGCTCGATGCGGAAACCGCGCATCTTGACCTGGCCATCGCGCCGGCCGCGAAACTGCAACCAGCCCTCGGGACGCCAGACGGCGCGGTCGCCGGTGCGATAGAGACGCCCACCGGTATCGTCGAAGGGATCCGGGACGAAAACCTCAGCGGTGGCTGCCGGGCGCTGCCAGTAGCCTCGGGCGAGGCCATCGCCGGCCGTGTAGAGATCCCCTTCGACGCCTTCCGGCACCGGTTGCAGGGCGCCATCGAGAACGTACACCCGGCTGTTCGACACCGGCCCGCCGATCGGTACCGAAGGCTCGAGCTCGGCGCTC
This sequence comes from Acidobacteriota bacterium, assembly GCA_039028635.1. Taxonomy (NCBI): domain Bacteria; kingdom Pseudomonadati; phylum Acidobacteriota; species Acidobacteriota bacterium. Next base: position 37,342 of record JBCCHV010000048.1, on the reverse strand, counting down.
GATCCCACCCGGTGGGTGGTCGTGAAGGTGGTGTTCTCGGTCGGGCCATAGCCGTTGATGACGTGACACTCGGGATGGGCCTCGAGAACTCGCCGAATGTGCGCCGGCGACAGCACGTCGCCCCCGGCGAGGAGCTGGCGGACGCCGGTCAGGCCGCCGAGGTTGTCGTCGACCATCTGGTGGAACAGCCCGGCCGTCAGCCACAGCGCATTGACTCCGCGATCCGCGATGACGGAACCGAGGTCGGTCAGCGAGTGGACACCGGCGGGCATGATCACCAGACGACCGCCGTTGAGCAGCGGACCCCACAGCTCGAGGGTGGAGGCATCGAAGGCAAGGGTGGCCTGGAGCAGGAAGACGACCTCCGGACCGAGGTCCATGAAGCGCGAGTCGCAGACCAAGCGCAGCACCGCCCGCTGCGGTATGGCGACGCCCTTCGGCCGCCCCGTCGAGCCGGAGGTGTACATCACGTAGGCCAGCGAATCACCGGAGATCTCCGGCGGTGGGCCACCGTCCGCCACCACCGCCTGGCCGGCGAGGTCGCCGCCTCCGGCGTCACTTTCGAGATCTTCGATCGCCAGCACCGGCCCATTCCAGTCGGCGAGACGGTCGCTGCCGCCAGCGTCATCCCGCCGCGCGATCACCAGCGCCGGACGGCAGTCCGCCAGCATGGTCGCCAGCCGCTCCTCCGGCAGCTCGGGGTCGAGGGGAACGTAGGCGGCGCCGGCCTCGACGATCGCCAGTATCGCCACCACCGCCTCGACGGAGCGCTGCAAGTAAAGGCCGGCGCGCTGCTCCGGTCCCACCCCCTGCCGACGCAGCTCGGCGGCCAGGCGACCCGCTCGGTCGGCCAGCTCACCGTAGGTCAAGGCATCTTCGCCGGCACTCACCGCGATGGCGGCGGGATCCTGCTCCACCACCTCGGCGAAGCGCTGCGCCAGGCTGCCTTCCCGGGGGTAGGTGGTGGTGGTGCGATTGTGGTCGAGGAGCAACCGCCGGCGCTCGTCCTCCTCGAGCAGCGGCAGCTCCGTGAGCACCGCCTCCGGCCGCGCCACCATTGCACCGAGCAACGCCTCGAAGTGGCGCACGATGCGGGCCGCCGTCGCGCCATCGAAGAGCTCGGTGGCGTACACCAGGTCGCCGCGCAGGCCGTCCTCGGCCTCGTCCAGCAACATCATCAGATCGACCTCGACCCGACCCTTGTCGATCGCCACCAGATCGCCGATCGACGAGCCCAGAGGGCCGGCCGATCCCCGAGGCACGTTGGCCAGGGCGAGAATCGTCTGGAAGAGCGGCGCGTGGCTGCCATTGCGCTCCGGGGCCAGCTCCTCGACGAGGCGGGCAAAGGGCACCTGCTGGTGCTCGAAATCTTCGAGAATCGAACGCTGGCTGCGCTCGAGGGCTGCCGCCACACTCGGTCGTCCCCCGAGATCGATGCGCAACGGCAGCGTGTTGACGAAGAAACCGATCAGCCCTTCGAGCTCGGCCCGGCCCCGGTTGGCGACCGGCGAGCCGACCACCACATCGGAGTGTCCGCCATAGCGCTCGAGCAGGGCACCCCAAGCGGTCAACAGAACCGTGAACAGGCTGACCTCGTGCTGCTGCGCCAGCCAACGCAGGGCACGACTCAAGGCGTCATCGAGGGTGAAGGCGAGGCGCGCCCCGGCCAGGCTCGATTCCGCCGGCCGCTGCCGGTCGAGGGGCAACGACACCTCCGGGGAGGACCCGGCGAGGCGGCGACGCCAGTGGTCGAGACTCGGCGCCAGGGCTTGGCCATCGAGCTGGCGGCGTTCCCAGAGGGCGAAGTCTCCATACTGCGCCGAGAGCTCCGGCAGGTCGACCTCGCGACCCTGGGAGTAAGCCTCGTAAAGGGCTCCCAGCTCGCGCAGCAGCAGGCCGAAGGACCAGCCGTCGACCACCAGGTGATGAACCGTCAGCAGCAAGCGATGATCTTCGGTGCCGAGCCGCAGGAGGCGGGCTCGCAACAGCGGCGGCGACGCCAGATCGAAGGGCCGCCGAGCCTCCGCAGCGGCCAGGGCGTCCACTTCCTCGGGGCTCACCTCGTCGACCTCGATGACCACCTCGACGGCCTCGGCGATCGCCTGCCGGGGCTCGCCATCGACCTCGACGAAAGCCGTGCGTAGGGCCTCGTGACGATCGACCACCGCCGCCAGGGCGCGCTCGAGGGCGGCGCCGTCGAGGGCACCCGCGAGGGGCAGCAGGCGGGTGATGTTGTAGAGCGCCGTTCCTGGGTCCAGACGCTCGAAAAACCACAGCCGTTCCTGGGCCAGCGACAGCTCCACCGGGCTGCGATCCTGGCGCCGCGGAATTCCCGCGCGATTGCGCGCCAAGCGCCGCCGCAGTAGATCGCGCTGAGCCGACGACAGGCGCGATTTTCCGGCGGCCGTCGAGCCCTGTTCCACTTCTGGCTGGTCTGAGACCAAGGTGTCGTCCCGCCCCGCCGCGCTCACGACGAAACCCGCCCGGCCTCGCCCAACAGCTCCTCGGCGAGCAGCGACTCGATGCGCTCGGCAAGCTGCTCGATGGTCGGTGCTTCGTAGAGGGTGCGAATCGGCAGCGAGACTTCGATCAGGGACCGGATGCGGTGCATGTGGCGGGTGGCGTGCAGCGAGTGCCCTCCGACCTCGAAGAAGTTGTCGCGCACCCCGACCGACTCAAGGCCGATGAGGTCACACCAGATCTCGGCCAGCAGCTCCTCGACCTCGTTGCGCGGCGCCACCGCCTCGCCGGACGGCGTCGCGATCTGCAGCGAGGGATCCGGCAACTGGTCGCGCCCGACCTTGCCGGTGGGTCCCAAGGGCAGCTCCGAAAGCTCCACCAACGCCGTCGGCAGCATGAAGTCGGGCAGGGCCTCGCGGCCGAAGTCGCGAACCTCGGCGAGGCTCGGCGCTGCCGCGCCGTCGGTCGCCACTACATAGGCCACCAAGCGCTTCTCGCCCCCCTCCTGCCAGGGCTGGACGACGCACTCGGCGATCGCCGGATGCCCCAAGAGGCGATTCTCGACCTCGCCGACTTCGATTCGGAAGCCCCGGATCTTGACCTGACCGTCGCGCCGGCCGGCGAAATCGAGCCAGCCCCCAGGACGCCAGCGAGCCCGATCGCCGGTGCGATAGAGGCGCTCCCCCGGCTCCCCGAAGGGATGCGGCACGAAGGCCTCGGCGGTGGCGCTGGGGCGATGCAGGTAACCCCGCGCCAATCCATCGCCGGCAACGTAGAGATCGCCCTCGATACCCAGCGGCACCGGCTGCAGGGCGGCGTCGAGGACGTAGACCTGGCTGTTGGCGACCGGGCGACCGATCGGCACCAGATGCCACTCGTCGCGCCACGCGGTCATCGGCTCGCAGGTCGAGAAGGTGGTGTTCTCGGTCGGACCGTAGGCGGCGACGAAGGTGCAGTCGGGCAGCCAATCGAGAACCTTGGCCACCCGCTCCGGCGACATCACCTCGCCGCCGGAGAACATCTGCTGCAGACCCTCGAGCCCCGCCACCCGTTCGTCGACCAACTGATTGAACAAACCCGAGGTCGCCCACAGGGTGGTGACACCGTAGCGCGCGACGGCCTCGCCGACCTCGGCCAGGGTGACGGCGCCGGCCGCCGGCACCACCAGGCGGCCGCCGTTGAGCAACGGCGCCCAGATCTCGAAGGTCGAAGCATCGAAGGACAGCGGCGCGAGCTGCAGGAACACCTGATCGGCCCCGAGGTCGGCATAGTTGGTGTCGCGCACCAGCCGAACCACCGCGCGATGATTCACCGCCACTCCCTTGGGACGACCGGTCGAGCCGGAGGTGTACATCACGTAGGCCAGGGACTCGGGCCAGGGGCCGCCCTCGAGGCGCTCGGCGGGACAGGCGGCGAGCTCCGCGGCATCGCGATCGAGGAGCAAACGGTGGTCGCCATTCGGCGGCAGCCGGTCGCCGAGGTCCGAGCGCGTCACCACCACCTGGGCCGCGACGTCGTGGGCCATGAAAGTCAACCGCTCCTGCGGGAAGGACGGATCGAGGGGCACGTAGACGCCGCCCGCCTTGACGATCGCCAGCAGGGTGACGATGGCGTCGACGGAACGCTCGAGGCACACTCCGACCCGCGCCTCCGGCGCGATGCCGTGGCGGCGCAGCCAGTGGGCCAGGCGATTGGCGCGCCGCTCGAGATCACCGTAGGTGAGCTCCTCCTCGGCACTGGTCAGAGCGACGGCGTCGGGGTCGCGGTCGACCTGCTCTTCGAACAGCTCGGCGAGGGTGCGGCGCCGCGGGTAATCGCTGCGCCCGCCGCTCCATTCGGAGGTCAGCTGGCGGGCCTCGTCGTCGGACATCAGGGCGAGGCGCGCCAGGGGCTGCGCCGGATCGCCAGCGGCCGAATCCAGCAGGCGCCGGTAGTGGGCGCTCATGCGGTCCATGGTGGCGCGGTCGTAGAGGTCCCGGTTGTACTCCCAGGACAGGGTGACGCCGTGGCGGCCGCCGTCCTCGGAGCGCCCCAGCCGCTGCTCGCGCCGGGGAATGCCGATGACGTTCATGTCGAACTTGGCGCTGCGGTTGTAGGTGCCTTCCTCGAGGCGAATCTCGAGCCCCGGAAGATCGAGTCGCGGCAGCGGCGAATCGTGAAAGTTGAACATCAACTGGAAGAGCGGGTTGAAGCTCTGCTCGCGCTCCGGGTTGAGGGCGCTGACCACCCGCTCGAAGGACATTTCCTGGTGATCCCAAGCTTCGAGGATGGTGGCCTGGACTTGCCGCAGCAGCTCGCCGAAGGTGAGGTCGCCATCGAGCCGGTTGCGCAGGACGAGGTTGTTGACCAGCATTCCGTAGAGCCCTTCGGTGCCCGGCCAGCGACGGTTGGCCACCCCGGAGCCGACGGTCAGGTCACCCTGGCCGGTGTAGCGCCAGAGGAGTGCCAGGAAAGCCGCCTGCAGAATCGAGAAGAGGGTGGCGCCATGGTCCGTGGCGACGGCTCGCAAACGGTCCGCCAGCTCCCCCGGAAGCTCGACCAGGAAGGCGTCGCCGCGGTAGGTCTGGCGCGCCGGCCGCGGCCGGTCGTAGGGCATGCCGGCGAGCGGTGGCGCGCCGCGCAGGCGCTCGGTCCAGAAGTCGAGCTGGCGCTGCGCCGCGGCCGTTTCCATCCAGCGCCGCTGGGCGATGGCGAAGTCGGCGAACTGCACCGGCGACGCCTCGAGGGGCGCCGGCAGGCCACGGGTCAGGGCGCGGTAGGTGGTCAACAGCTCTTCGAGGAAGATGTTGAAGCCGGCGCCGTCGTGGGTCAGGTGATGCTCGTGGTGGAGCATCAAGTGGCGATCTTCGGAGACCCGGTAGAGCAGCCAGCGCACCAGCGGCAGGCGCCCGATGTCCATGCGCCACTGCAGCTCGCCGGCGATGCGCCGTCGCGCCTCGGCCTCGGCCGCCTCGGGCCCGCGATCGCTGAGATCGTGGAACTCGAAGAAGGCCGGCGACGGCAGGTGGATGATCTGCACCGGCTGGCCTTCGTCGAGCTCGAAGGTGGTGCGGTAGATCTCGTGCCGCAGAATGACGTCGTCGAGGCTGGCCTGCAGCGCCGCCACGTCGAGCTCGCCCTCGAAGACCATCACCTGCTGCACCTGATAGGCGAGGGTGTCGTGGTCGAGCTGCTCGAGGAAGACCACCCGCTCCTGGGGCAGGGAGAGCGGCGCCCGCTCGCCGCGGTCCTCCGGCCGCACCTCCGGCAGGGGCTCGCCGCTGGGGGCCGCGTTCTGGGCGCGCCGGGCGAGGTCGGCGACCGTCGCCGACTCGAAGAGGTCCCCCATCGAGAGCTCGACGCCGAAGGCCTGGCGCAGACTGGAGATCAAGCGAATGGCGAGCAGCGAGTTACCGCCGAGGGCGAAGAAGTCGTCGTCCAGTCCGACCCGCTCGATGCCCACCAGATCGGCGACGATCTGCGAGATCTCGGCTTCGAGATCGGTTCGGGGCGGCACGTAGGCGCCGTCCGGATCGTGGCGTTTCGACTCCGGCGCCGGCAGGGCCCGGCGGTCGATCTTGCCATGGGCGGTGAGGGGCAGCTCGGGCAAGAAGACGAAGCTAGCCGGTACCATGGCGTTGGACAGGCGCTCGCCGCAGAACAGCTTGAGCTCGTTGGCCGGCGGCGGGGCCGCGGCCGAGGTCACCAAGTAGGCGACCAGGCGACGGGCCGCCCCGTCGCCCTGGGGCACCACCACCGCCTCGCGAATCTCGCCGTGCTCGCGCAGCACCGCCTCGACCTCGCCGGGCTCGATGCGCACGCCCCGGATCTTGACCTGGTGGTCGACCCGACCGACGAACTCGAGCTCGCCGTCGGCGCGGCGCCGGACCCGGTCGCCGGTGCAGTAAACCCGCGCCCCGGCCTCGCCGGCGAGAGGATCCGGCCGAAAGCGCTCCGCCGTCAAGGCCGGCTGGCCGAGGTAACCACGCGCCAGGCCGGCGCCGGCGATCCACATCTCGCCGTCGTCGCCGACGTTGCCGGCAGCATCCACCAGATGAACGGCCTTGCCGTCGAGGGGACGGCCGATGGGCGGCTCCTGGTCCGACGGCGTGACCGTGAACCAGGTGGTCGCCACCGTGTCCTCGGTGGGGCCGTAGAAATTGTAGAAACGGTAGGGCAAACCCTCCGGCGCCAGGGTCAGACGGTCACCGGCCACCACCAAGTGCTCGAGAGCCAGCCCTGCGGGCCGGGGCTCCTGCACGAAAATCTCGCCCAAGGGCGTCGGCAGGTAACTGCGGGTGATGCCTCGCTCCGCCATCCACTGCAGCAGCCGGCCCGGCGCGAAGCGCAGGGCTTCCTCCGGGAAGTGGACGCTGGCGCCGGCGGCGAGGTTGGGCCAGAGCTCGAAGACGGAAGCGTCGAAGGCCGGGCTCGACACCTGGCTGGCGCGGTCCGCCGGCACCAAGCCGAAATTATCGACCAGCCAATCGAGCAAGTGGACCAGGCTGCGGTGGGCCACGCCCACCCCCTTCGGCCGCCCCGTCGATCCGGAGGTGAAGATGACGTAGGCGAGGTTGTCGGGCAGCACTTCCACCGCCGGCCGCTCGGCCGACGGCGCGGCGATGGCGCCGCCGTCAGCGAGCACCAGAAGGCAGCGATCGGCCACCGGCAACCCCCCGGCGAGGGCCTCGTCACTCACCACCCAGCGCGCCGCCGAGGCCTCGAGGATGTAGCTCAAGCGCTCTTCCGGGTAGGCCGGGTCGAGGGGTAAGTAGGCGCCGCCGGCTTTCCAGATGCCGAGCATCGCCACCACCCGGGCGGGGGTGGCCGAGCAGGCGACGGCGGCCACCTTCTCGGGCCCGAAGCCCTCGGCGATCAGGCGCTGCGCCAGCCAGTTGGAACGCTCTTCGAGCTCGCCGTAGGTCAGCGAGCCCCCGCCGCCGGTGACCGCTTCCGCCTGCGGCTGCTCATCGGCCCAATATTCGATCAAACGGTGCGCGACAGCCGGCGCCGAACCGTTCTGAAATTTCTCGATCATGATTCTCTCTTCCTCCCGGACGGCCCCCGAAGAGCGACGGCCCCGGTGCTCACGAGCGATGCGACGAAGCCGCCCGGCGGCCTTCGCCCTGCCCGGTTACTCAACGATCCGTGAACGGTCGTCTCTCAAGATGCGTCGCCCACTCCGAAGGCGGCCGCCAGGCCGGCCTCCACGCGCCGCGCCATCTGCTCCACCGTCGGCGCTTCGTAGAGGGCGCGGATCGGCAGGTCGATCCCCAGTAGGTCCTGAAGTCGGTGCATGTGTCGGGTGGCGTGCAGGGAATGCCCGCCGATTTCGAAGAAGTTGTCGCGCACGCCCACCCGGTCGACGCCGATCAAACCGCTCCAGACGTCGGCCAGGAGCTCCTCGACCTCGTCCCGCGGCGCCAGGTAGTCGGCGCTCGCCAGGGCCGCCGCGTCGGGCGCCGGCAGGGCGTCGCGATCGACCTTGCCGTTGGCGTTCCAGGGCAGGGCCTCGAGGGTGACGAAGGCGGCCGGCATCATGTAGTCCGGCAGGCGCGTCGAGAGGGCGGCGCGCAGGTCGGCGGCGGTCACCGCCGGCAGCTCTGCGTCGGCGGCCGTGACCTCGGGCACCCAGTAGGCCACCAGGCGCAGATCGCCAGCGTCGGAACGCGCCATGACCACCGCTTCGCGCACGCCCGGCAGCCGGGCGAGGGCGGCCTCGACCTCCCCCACCTCGATGCGAAAGCCGCGGATCTTGACCTGGCCGTCGCTGCGCCCCAGGAAGTCGATGGCACCATCGGCCAGACGCCGGACCCGGTCGCCGGTGCGGTAGAGGCGGCTGCCGGCTTCGCCGACGGGGTTCGGCCGGAAACGCTCGGCGGTCAGCGCCGGGCGTCGGTGATAGCCGCGGGCGAGGCCTTCGCCGCCGGCGTAGAGCTCCCCCAGGGCGCCGACCGGCAAGGGGCTCATCAGCTCGTCGAGGACGTGGACCGTGGTGTTGGCGAGGGCTTGCCCGATCGGCACCGTCGCCGCCTCGGCAGCCACCTCGCCGACCTCCTGCCAGGTAGTGAAGGTGGTGACCTCGGTGGGTCCGTAGACGTGCAGCAAGCGCCGCGGCGGACCGGCCGCGAGCACCGCCCGAACCCGCTCCGGGTCACAGGTCTCGCCGCCGAAGAGCACCTGGTCCAGGCCGCGGAAGGCGGCCGGATCGTGATAGGCGATCTGGTGGAAGAGGGCGGTGGTCAGGAAAGCGGTGTTGACGCCGGTGGCGGCAAAGCGCGCCATCAGGTCCGCCGGCGACAGCGAGTCGCCACGCGAAACGATCACCAGCCGGGCACCGTTGAGCAGCGCCCCCCAGACCTCGAAGGTGGCGGCGTCGAAGGACAGGTTGGAGACCTGGGCGATGCGGTCCGCGGCACCGAGCGTCACATAGTCGGTGTCGCGCACCAGGCGGACCACCGCCTGCTGCGGAATCGCGACGCCCTTGGGTGTGCCGGTCGACCCGGAGGTGTAGACCATGTAGGCGAGGGCTTCCGGGAAGCCGCGGCGCGGCGGGCCGTCGGCGCGCGCCCTCGGCACCTCGTGCTCGAAGTCGATCAGCTCGACGCCGCTCCCCACCAGGCCGCGGGCGGTCTCACCGGCCCCCACCAGCACCGTCGCCCCGGAGTCCGCCAGCATCCAGCGCAGCCGCTCCTCGGGATAGTCGGTGTCGAGGGGCACGTAACAGCCACCGGCCTTGAGGATGGCGAGCATGGTGGTCACCGCGGCAGCACCACGCTCGAGGCAAAAGGCCACCGGCGCTTCGCCTTCGATACCCGCCTCGCGCAGTCGCCAGGCGAGACCATTGGCTTGCCGGTCGAGCTCGCCATAGGTGAGCTCGCGGTCCCCGTCGACCACCGCCAGAGCCTCCGGCGTCGCCGCCGCCTGGGCCTCGAAGAGATCGGCCAGGGTCGCCTGCCGGGGAAAGTCGGTGGCGGTGCGGTTCCACGCCGACAGCTGCTCGCGCTCACCCTCGGAAAGCAGGGGAAAGGCCGACAGGGGTCGGTCGGCGTTCTCCGCCAGGCCGGCGAGGAGCGCCTTGAAATGGGACACGATGCGCTGCACCGTCGAACGCTCGAACATGTCCGACGAGTACTCCCAGATCATCTCGATATCGCGCACCTCGTCGCCGCGGCCGCTGCCCAGGCGCTGCTCGCGCCAGGGAATGGTGATGATGTTGAGGTCGAACTTCGCCGAGCCATTCGAGATCGCCGGCGTCACTTCGCACTCGATGCCCGGCAGGTCGAAGCCCGAGAGCGGCGCGTCGTGGAAGCTGAAGGCGGTCTGGAAGAAGGGATTGCGGCTCAGGCTACGGCTCGGCCGTAGCGCCTCGACGATGCGCTCGAAGGGCAGATCCTGGTGGGCGTAGGCCTCGCGGGTGGTCTCCCGGACACGCTCCAGGAACTCGGAGAAACTGGGATCCCCGGCGAGGTCGGCGCGCAGCACCACGGTGTTGATCACCATGCCGATGAGGCGCTCTGTATCCCGGAGGCGGCGGTTGGCGATGCCGCAGCCGATGTTGATCTCGGGCTGGCCGGAGTAGCGGTGCAGCAAGGTGACGTAGGCCGCGAACAGGGTCTGAAAGAGGGTCACGCCGTGGCGCCGCCCGACCTCCCGCACCTGCTCGGCGAGCTCCGCTCCGAGGCGAATGCGCTCGGCCGAACCGCGGAAGCTCTGACGTGCCGGCCGCGGCCGATCCGACGGCAGGTCGAGGACCGGCGGCGAATCCCCCAGACGGTCACGCCAGTAGTCGAGCTGCTGGCGGGCGTGGGCGCTCGCCCCCCAGTCCTTCTGCCAGGCGGCGAAGTCGCCGAACTGGATCGCCAGCTCCGGCAGCAACGGCTCCTCGCCGGCGAGGCTGGCGCGATAGACCTCCGCCAGCTCACCGAGCAGGACATTGAAGGACCAGCCGTCGTGCAGCAGGTGATGCTCGACCTGCAGCAGCAGGTGATCGTCGTCGCTCAGGCGGTAGAGCAGCCAGTCGATCAGCGGCAGACGCGCCAGGTCCATGTGCTGCTGGGTGCGCTCCCAGATGCGTTCCGCCAGCGCCGCCTCGGGGTCCGCCTCGGCCGCGAGGTCGATCACCGGCAGCGTGATCGGCACCGCCGGATGTACCCGCTGCACCGGCTCGCCGTCGACCGTCGGGAAAGTGGTGCGGAAGATCTCGTGGCGCCGCACGATCTCGGAAATTGCGGCCTCGAGGGCCGGCACGTCGAGGGCGCCGCGCAGACGAATGGTGCCCTGGAAGTAGTAGGCCAGGCTGTCCGGCTCGAGCTGTTGCAGAAACCAGATGCGCTCCTGGGCGGCGGACGGCGGCAGGTCACCGCCCCGCGGCACCGGCGCGATCGACTCCACCGGCCGCCGCTCGGGGCCATCACTGATCTCCTTCGCCAGATCCGCCACCGTCGGCTGGGCGAAGACCAGCTCGAGGGGAATCTCGCGCCCGAACTGCTCACGCAGACGCGACACCATGCGGGTCGCCAGCAGCGAATGGCCGCCGAGCTCGAAGAGGTCATCGTCGACGCCGACCTCGTCGAGATCGAGGAGATCGCACCACAGGGCCGCAATCCGCCCTTCGAGGTCGTTGCGCGGCGCCACGAAAGCGGCGCGGGTCGGCGGCCGGCGACGGCTCGGCGCCGGCAGCGCCTGGCGATCGACCTTGCCGTTGGGGGTGCGCGGCAGCTCGTCGAGGGCGACGAAGGTGGTCGGCACCATGTAGGCCGGCAGAGTCGCGGCGAGGTGGTCGCGCAGGCCGTCGAGATGCTCCCGGGTCGGGCTGCCATCGACGCCCTCGGCCACCCAGTAGGCCACCAGATCGCGCTCGCCGGAAGGGGCGGACCGCGCCGTCACCACCGCGTCGCGCACCTGGGGGTGGCTCAGCAACCGGCTCTCGATCTCCCCCAGCTCGATGCGAAAGCCCCGAATCTTGACCTGGTGATCGAGGCGGCCGAGGAACTCGAGCTCGCCGTCCTCTCGGCGGCGTACCAGATCGCCGGTGCGGTACCAGCGCTCGCCGGCGCCGACCACCGGGCAGGGCAGGAAGCGCTCGGCGGTGAGGGCCGGCCGGCGAAAGTAGCCCCGCGCCACGCCGGCACCGGCGAGGCAGAGCTCCCCCTCGTCGCCATCCGGCACCAGCCGCAGATCGGGACCGACCACGAAGGCCTGGGTGCCGGCCACCGGCCGACCGATCGGCGGCTTGCCGGCGCCGCGATCGATCAAGGCCCAGGTGGAGTAGGTCGTGTCCTCGGAGGGACCGTAGAGGTTGTAGAGCTTTTCGACACTCCCTTGGCCGTAGATGTCGTCGGCGAGGGGGCGCGGCAGCGGCTCCCCAGCGAGGTTGACGGTCTTCACCGCCGCCGGCAGCGCCCGCGCCCGCATCAGCTCGGCCATCGCCGAAGGCACCGTGTTGACCAGGGTGACGCGCGACGCCGCCGGCAGGCGCGGCAGGGCGAGGGCGTCGTCCGCCAGCACTACCTCGCCACCGCTCGACAGGGTCACCAGCAGCTCGAAGACCGACAAATCGAAGCAGACGGAAGTCGCCGCCAGCACGCTGGCGAGCTCTTCCGGCGAAAACAGACTCTGGGCCCAGGCGACCATCGCAGCCGCCTGGCGATGCTCGATGGCCACCCCCTTGGGCACTCCGGTGGAGCCGGAGGTGTAGATCAAGTAGGCGAGACTCTGCGCCGTCGGCGGCTCCGGGAGAACGCCATCGCCGGCGACCTCGAGCCCGCCGAGTTCGATCACCGCCCCCTGGAAGGCGGTCGGCAGTCGCTGCCTCGTCGCCGCTTCGACCAGCGCGACGCCGGCCCCGGAATCGGCCAGCATGAAGGCCAGGCGATCCGCCGGGTAGGCCGGATCCATCGGCACATAGGTGCCGCCAGACCGCAGGATCCCGAGCAGGCCCACCACCATCTCGACACTGCGCTCCGTGAACAGGGCGACGCGATCTTCGGGTCCCACTCCGGCTGCCGACAGAAGACCGGCAACCCGGGAGGCACGCTGGGCGAGATCGGCGTAGGTCAAGGTGGTCTCACCGACGGTGAGGGCCGGGGCGGACGGCCGGGTCTCGGCCTGGGCGAAGAACTTGCTATGCAGAAGGAGCTGGGTAGCCCCCGAATCGGAGGTCGCGGTCGGCGTTGGCATCAGCGGATCCCTCTCATCGACCGCGCCCGACGCGGGCGAGGCCGGAATCTCGGTGAGTTCGGTTGGGACGATCGGTGGCGCTCAGGTCCGTCGATCACTTTGACTAATCGCCACTAGTCTATATATTAACACGCACATGTTGTGTGTATTGAGTAAAATATATTGCTCAGCTCAATATTAAAATGTTTACTTCAATTACTGCAGACACTTCTCCCTTGCCAGGTCCTACGCTACGGGGGTAGCTCCCGTCCAGTACCGCAAGGCGTCCGTATCTGCGGGTAAATACGGAGAACCCACCACAATGGATGCCCTCAATCGGCAAAGTGACGGCGCAGTGATCAGCCGGGACACGGAGGGCCCATCGCCCGGCGATTTCTTCTGCGACTACGCCGCGGCCCACCCCGAGCTCCTCGATCTAGCGACCTTCGAGCCCCTCACCCAGCAAGCTCGCCAGATCTTCCCGCGCCTGGTCGATGATGCCGAGGACGGCTACGGCCTCCACCCCTGGCCGATCTTCGTCGACCAGCCGGAGGCTGCAGCGCTGGCCCGGGCGGTCACCGGCCTGGCGGCCCTGCACCGCCAGCTACCGGCGCGCTTCTTCGACAATGATCCCGACCAGCTACGCCGCTTCTACGGCCTCGAGAGTGACCTCTTGGCCCGCCTGCTGGTCACGCCACCCACCGGAGTCGACGCCCTCTTCGTGCGCGGCGACTTCATCGCGACGGCTCACGGCTGGCGCTGCATCGAGCTCAACTTCGGCAACCTCGGCGGCATGCAGTACGCCCCCTTCGCCGATCTCTACCGCGATTTCCCGCCCTTTGCGGACTTCGCCCGCGATCGCGGATTCGCCCTCGATCATCCCTCCACCCTGCGGGCGATGTTCCGCCACGCCCTCGCCCATCGCCAGGTCGTCCCGGACGCGGGTCCCTACCACCTGGCGATCGTCACCGCCGATGATCAGAGCATGAACTCGGCCCTCGGCCACAACCTCGAGCTCTATCGCCGCATCCTCGCCGAGGAAGCCGCCGCTGGCGACACCGTTCTCCACTTGCTGAGCGACAACGACCTCGAATTCCGGCGCCGCCGGGTCCAGGCCCACGGCCAACGCCTCCACGGCATCATCGAACAGAGCGATCGCGACACCAGCCGCCAGATGTTCCGCGCCTTCAAGGCCGGCTCGATCGACCTCTACTCCTGTCCGGTGAGCATGATCCTGGGCGACAAGCGCAATCTCGGCCTGCTGTCGCAGCATGGCGAAAGCGACCGTTTCTCGCCCGAGGAGCGCCGACTGATCGCCGACTTCGTCCCGTGGAGCCGCCGCATCGAAGCCGGCCCGGTGACCTTCCGGGGCCGCACCCTGGCGATGCCCGAGCTCCTGCGCCAAGAACGCGAAGCGCTCGTTCTCAAGGCCGGCGACGCCCTCGGCGGCACGGCCGTGGTGATCGGCCCGAAGACCTCGTCGCAGGACTGGCAGCGGGCCATCGACCACGCCCTCGGCGAGGGTTCCTGGATGGTCCAGGAGTACCTCGAGCCTCAGCCGTACCCGCTCCTCCGTCCCGGACGAGGCATCGAGCCCCACGACATCGTGTGGGGAGCCTTCGCGTTCGGCGACGAGTTCGGCGGCCTCTTCGCCCGCCTGGCGGCGCGCCGCGACACCAACGGCATCCTCAATCTCAGCGGCGGCGCCCAAGTGGGCGTGCCGTTCCTGGTTCACCGGTCGCGCCGACCGAGGCGCACCCAGTAAGCAGCGAGACCCGATGCTTCCACCGACTCCGCTCTCGACCATCGACCGCACCCCGGGGCAGGGCCGGTCGCGCCGCGAGAGGGAGCCTTCTGTTTTTTCCTCGATCCGTGTCCTGCCGCCGGCCTCTCCGGCGGAGCTCTTCGGCTTGCGGTCCGTCATCCGCTCCTTGAAGTTCTTCAAGTTCCGTTCAGCAGCCGAAATGGCCGCCCGCGGCGGCCCCGAGGACACCCATGACCCGTCACTCCGAAGCAGACTTCCTCACCTACGTCGACCACCACCCCGAGCTTCGCCTGCGGCAAACCTTCGCACCCCTCTTCGAATCGGCGCGGCGACTGATTCCGCGGGTCTCGAACCGGACCTCCTCCGGCGACTACGGCCTTCAACCCTGGCCCTTGCTACTCGATGCCGAGCAGGAGCAGGATCTCGCCCGCACCGCCGTTGCCCTGACTCGCCTCATCCGCCAGATTCCCTGGCGTTTCTTCGCCGGTGATCCCGAGCGCCTGCGCTCCTTCTACAGCCTGTCGAGCGACCTGCTGGCCCGGCTGTTGATGGCAGAGCCCACCGGGGCCGACGCCCTCCTCGCCCGCGGCGACTTTCTCGAAACGGACGACGGCTTCCGTTGCCTCGAGCTGAATTTCGGCAACCTCGGGGGGCTGCAGTACTCGGCCTTCGCACCGCTCTTCGAGACCTTTCCCGCCTACCTCGAGCTGTCCCGCGGCGGCGACCGCCCCTGGCGCCACCGCGACTCTCTCGCACCGCTGTTCCGGCACGTCCTGCGCCACCGGCGGGTGGAGCCGCGGCGCCGCCCCTATCGCCTCGCCATCGTCACCGCCACCGGCGACTCCGCCTACTCCCCGGCGGGGCACCCGTTGCCGCTCTACCAGAAGACCCTCGAAGAGACCATCCGCAGCACCGCCCCGGGCGAAGCCATCGAGCTCCTCCTCCTGCCCCACGATGAGCTCAGCTTTCACCGCCGACGGGTCCACGGCCGGGGCCATCGCCTCCACGGCATCGTCGACCTCAGCGATCAGGACACCGGACGCGAGCTCTTCCAGAGCTTCAAGGCCGGCTACGTCGACCTCTACTCGAGCCCCGTCGGCATGATTCTCGGCGACAAGCGCAACCTCGCCCTGCTATCCCAAGGACTGGAATCGGCCGCTCTCAGCCCCGAGGAACGGGACCTCATCGCCACCGCCGTTCCCTGGACCCGCCCAGTGACCCGTGGCGAGGTCGATTTCCGCGGCGAGCTCTACGACCTCGAGGAGCTCGTCGAGGAGCAGCGAGAGCAGCTCGTGCTCAAGGCGGGAGAGTCCCTCGGCGGCCGCGCCGTGGTGATCGGCCCGCGGGTCGACCAGGACACCTGGAGCGAGGCCTGCCGCAAGGCCCTTGCCGGCGGCGACTGGATCGTTCAGGAGTACGTCGCGGCGCGGCCGCGCGAGCTGCAAGCCGGAGCCGCCGGCTCGCAACCCCACGACATCGTGTGGGGACTGTTCGTCTTCGGCGACGAGTTCGGCGGCATCTGGATCCGGCTGGCGCCGCGACTCGCTTCCAGCGGCGTCCTCAACCGCAGCCAAGGGGCCACCATCGGCGTGCCCTTCTTCGCCTGAGCGCGGCGGCCGCGCCGGTGCTGCGTCGCAGCTCACCGCATCGCCGCCTCCTCAGCGACTCACTCGAAGGCCTCCCCGAGCTCGGACAGCGGCGCGTCCGGGCTCGCCACCATCGCCTCGAGATAGGCGCGGTACTCGGCCTGCATCTCGTCGAGGGTCTCGGCGGTGAAGACGTCGCTGTCGTAGACCAGGCCGACGTAGAGCTCGTCGCCGGCGTCCTTGATCGACAGCAGGAGGTCGAGATCAGTGGCGACGTGGCTGTCGACGTGGACGCTCTCGACCTCGAGGCCGTGGAGAGCGACCCCGCCCGGCGGCGCGTTCTGGAAGGTGAACAAGGCCTGGATCGGCGGCTTCCCCGGCGGCAAACCCTCGGGCTGATAGCCGGGCGCCACCAGGATGAACGGAAACTCCTGGTGGGCGTAGGCGCCGAGGGCGGTTTCCTTGACCCGCCCGAGGAGCTGCCGCAGGGTGGGATCGCCGGTCAGCTCGGTGCGCAGCAGCATCAGGTTGAAGAAGCTGCCGAGAAGCGCTTCCGCCTCTTGCCGCGGGCGGTTGGCGTTGGCGCAGGCGACCATCACGTCGCGCTGGCCGGAGCGGCTCGACAGCACCAGCTTGAAGGCCGCCAGCA
Source organism: Acidobacteriota bacterium (assembly GCA_039028635.1). Lineage (NCBI taxonomy): Bacteria > Pseudomonadati > Acidobacteriota > Acidobacteriota bacterium. The sequence goes on along the minus strand of JBCCHV010000048.1, from coordinate 20,742 downwards.
GAGCCATGAAGAGGCTGGCGTCCTCCTCCCGGCTGCGCTGCCGGAGGGCCGAAACCAGCTCCGCCGGCAGGACCGCCTCGGAGTAGCTGCCGCGATAGCTGGGCAGCGCCGGCCGCGGCCGATCGGTGCGCAGTCGAATCTGCGGCAGACCGTCGGCGAAGCGACCGTGCCAGTAAGCCTGCAGGCGCTCGAAGTAGTCGCCGGTGAGGCGCTGGCGCTCCCACAGGGCGTAGTCGGCATACTGGATCGAGAGCTCCGGCAGGGCGGACCGCCGGCGCAGACAGAAGGCCTCGTAGAGGGCCGAGAGCTCGCGGAACAGCACCCCGAAGGCCCAGTCGTCGACGATGATGTGGTGCACCGAGAGCAGCAGCCAGTGGAGCGTCTCGTGATGGCGGAACAGCACCGGCCGCATCATCGAGGGTCGCGACAGGTCGAAGGCATGGTTGCTCTCGATGCCGATTCGGCGCGCCGCCTCGGGAGCGCGCCGCTCCTCCGGCAAGGCGGTGAGATCGACCTCCAGGGGGTGGAGCTCAAAGTCCGCCACCACTTCCTGGAAGCTGTGGCCCTCGGCATTGGCGGCGAAACGGGTGTGCAGAATGTCGTGACGGCGCCCGAGGGCCTTGAAGGTTTCGGCCAGGGCCGCCCGATCGAGTGCGCCGGTGAGCCCGAGGGTGGGATAGAAGCGATAGATGCTCGGCGGATTGGTGCCCTGGTTTTCGACGAACCAGAGAATTTCCTGGGACCAGGACAGGGGCGCCGGTCCGATCTCGTCGCGCCGCGGAATCGCTTCCTCATAGGCGCTGCGCTCGAGAGCCCGCCGCAGGCGACCGTCGAAGGCCCGCCGCAGCTCCTCCGGAAGAGACTCCTCGGTGGCGTCCGAGTGACGCATGGCGCCCTCCTGCCAGGCGCCCTCGGTGAGCAGTGACTCGTCGCTCTCCTCGGCCTCGCCACCGGAGCCGTCCTCGACCGCCTCGAGCAAAGCCTCCTCGAAGACCTCGGCGAGCTCCTCCACGGTCTGGGCGAAGAAGATGTCGGTGACCTCGAGAACGATCCCGGAGACCTCCTCGAGGCGATGGATCAGGCGGGTGGCATCGAGGGAGTGACCGCCGATGTCGAAGAAGTTGTCCTCGACACCGATGCGCCGCCGATCGAGGATCTCGGCCCACAGCCCGGCGAGCAGCTCTTCGCTGGCGGTTCGCGGCGCCAGGTACTCGTCATCGGCGGCTTCCTCCGCCGAGATCGCCGGCAGGGCGCTGCGCAGAATGACGCCGTTGGGGGTTTTCGGCAGAGCGTCGAGGTGCACCAGGGCGGCGGGCCTCATGTAGGGCGGCAGGCGCTCGGCGAGGTGATCGCGCATCTCGCCATCGTCGACCTCGCCAACCAGATAGGCGGCCAACATGCGCTCCTGGGAACGTTCCTCGAGCGGCGCCGTCACCACCGCTTCGCGCACCGCCGGATGAGCCAGCAGCGCCGCCTCCACCTCTCCGAGCTCGATGCGGAAGCCGCGCACCTTCACCTGATGATCGCGGCGACCGAGGAAGTCGATGGCACCATCGGCCAGGAAACGGGCTCGATCGCCGCTGCGGTAGAGACGGCCGCCGGGCTCGCTGGCGAAGGGATCCGGCACGAAGGCGGCCGCCGTCTTGCGCGGATCGCCACGGTAACCGCGGGCCAAACCCTCGCCGCCGAGAAGCAGCTCACCGGGGACTCCCCACGGCACCGGCTCGCCGCGATCGTCCAGGATGCGCACCTCGCGGTTGCCCAGGGGCCGCCCGATGGGGACCCGCGGTCGCTGGCCATCGCGGGCCCCGTCGAGGTCGTGGATGGTCGCCGTGATGGTGGCCTCGGTGGGCCCGTAGGCGTTGAGCACCCGTACCGCCGGCGGACCGACCTGGTGCCACTCACCCACCGAGCTCGCCGGGAAGACGTCGCCGCCCACCAGCACCAGGCGGAGAGAGCCCCAGTCGGCCGCCTGATCACCTCCGACCGCGCCCTGCGCATCACGCACCAGCTGCTGCCAGTAGGCGGACGGTAGATCGACCACCGTCAGGTTGGTCAGCCGACGGCGCAGCTCGTCGGTGGTCCACAGGCGGTGGCCGCGCAGCACCACCGTCGCCCCCGCCATCAGCGGCGGCAAGAGCTGCTCGAAGGCGACATCGAACACCGGCGCCGCGAACTGCAACACCCGATCCACCGGAGTCAGCTCGAGCTTCTCGATCATCTCGAGGCAATGGCGCGCCAGGGCGCCGTGGGAAACCTCGACGCCCTTCGGCGTGCCGGTCGAACCCGAAGTGAACACGACATAGGCGAGGGCCTCCGCCTCGACCGCGGTGAGAGCCCCGGCTGCCGGCGCTGCGCCGGCCAGCAACACCGCTTCGAGGCCGGCCGGCAACCGCGAGGTGAGCTCACCGCGGGTGATGACCTGCTCGACCCCGGCCTCTGCCAGCAGCATCTGCAGACGCTCGTCCGGATAGTCGGGATCGAGGCGCAGCAAAGGCGCGCCGGCGAGCCAGACGGCGAGGGACGCCACCACCCCCGCCGTATCCGAATCGAGGAGCACCGCGATCGGGGTCTCCTCCGCGCCGCGTCCTTTTCGCAAACGCGCCGCCAGGGCGCGCGCCCGCTGCGCCAGATCACCGTAGGACAGACGGCCACCATCGTCCTCGACGGCGGTCTGCTCGGCGCGTTCCTCGGCCCGGGACAGAATCTCCGCCGCCACCGAGCGGAAAGGCGGCCGACGACGCTCCGGCCCCCGCCAGGCAGCGAGGACCTCGGCGCGTTCGGTCTCGTCCATCCAAGGGGTGTGCTCGAGGGGTCGCCGAGCGTTCGCCGGCAGCGCGGTGAGCAGGTGGGCGAGGTGGCCGGCGAGGCGCTCGGCGGTACTGCGATCGAAGAGATCGGCGCGATAGCCGACGAGCAGCTCGAGACCGTCGTCGAGCTCCGTCGCCTGCAGGCTGAGGTCCGACTTCGAGGTCTCCTGCGGCACCTCGACGGGGCTCACCTCGAGGCCTTCGAGGGCCAGCCGGCGGCGCCCCTTCTCGACGAAGGCATAGACCGCCTGGACCAGCGGCGCGTAGGCCAAGCTGCGTTCCGGCACCAGCTCTTCGACGAGCTTCTCGAAGGGCACCTCGGCGTGCTCCTGGGCCGCCAAGACCGCTTGCCGGAGACGTTCCAGGGCCTCGCCGAAGGTCGGGCGCCGACGGAAGTCGCCGCGCACCACCAGGATGTCGAGGAAGAGCCCGATCAAGGGCTCGAGCTGGCGCCGCCGACGGCTGTCCATGGCGGTTCCGGTGACCAGGTCCTCGACGCCGCAGTAGCGCCGCAGCAGCTCCTGGTAAGCCGTCAGCAACACCATGAAGAGACTGACCCCGTGCTGCCGCGCGAGCTGCCGCAGGGCGTTCGCCGCTGATTCCGGCAGCACCCGCCGGACGAGCCCACCGCGATAGCTCTGGGTCGCCGGCCGCGGCCGATCGGTCGGCAGGTCGAGCACCGGCGGCAATCCCGCCAGATTCTCTCGCCACCAGTCGACATGCTCCGCCATCGCGGCCGCCGAGAGGCGAGCCCGCTGCCACTCGGCATAGTCGCCGTACTGTACCGACAGCGGCTCGAGGTCGGCCTCGAGGCCGGACCGGCGGGCGTCATAGAAGGCCGCCAGGTCGCCGAAGAGGATGTCCAGGGAGACGCCGTCGCCGACGCTGTGATGCAGCGTCAGGAGCAGGCCATGATCGTCGTCCCCGAGCTCCACCAGCACGGCTCGGAAGAGCGGGCCGGTGGTCAGCTCGAAAGCCACGGCAGCCTCCTCGACGGCCTGTTCCCGCAGGCCGTCGTCGCCCTCGGCGACCACCCGACGCAAGGCCACCGGCGACGGCGGCGAGATCACCTGCACCGGCTCACCGCCATCGACGGCGAAATGGCTGCGCAGAACCTCATGGCGCCGCGTCAGGTCTTCGAGGGCCGCCGACAGGGCCCCGTCGTCGAGCTCGCCGCGCAGGCGGAAGGCCACCGGCAGATTGAACGCCACCGCCCCCGGCTCGAGGCGATCGATGAACCACAGGCGGCGCTGGGCATAGGATGCGGGCGGCTGCTCGGCGGCCCGCCGGGGGATCTCCCCGCCGCCTTCCGGCAACGCTCCGACGGATGCCAGGTGGGCGGCCAGACGCTCCACCGTCGGAGCCTCGAAGAGGGTCCGCAGGGGAAGCTCGACTCCCAGCTCCTGGTAGATCCGGGAGAGCACCCGCACCGCCTTCAGGGAGTGCCCCCCGAGGGCGAAGAAGTCCTCCCGGACGCTGACCGAAGAGCGCTCCAGCACCTCACCCCAGCAGGCCGCGACCACCGCCTCGAGACGGTTGCGCGGCGCCACCGGTGGCGCCGTCGGAAGGTCATCATCCTGCCCCACCGGCAGGGCGGCGCGATCGAGCTTGCCGTTCGGAGACCGCGGCAGCTCGTCGAGACGTCGAAAGCTCGTCGGCACCATGAACTGCGGCAGTTTCCGCCCGAGGAAGGTCCGCAGCTCGTCGTCCGACAGAGGCTCGCCGTCCGCCACGTACCAGGTCCGCAGCACGGCATCCTCCGCCACTCCCTCGACGCCGGCCGCCGCCGCCCGCACGGCGGGATGAGCCTCGAGGGCGGTCTCGATCTCGCCCAGCTCGATGCGCAATCCGCGGACCTTGACCTGATGATCGAAGCGGCCGAGGAACTCGAGCTCGCCGTCGGCGCGGCGCCGCACGCGGTCGCCGGTGCGGTAGACCCGGCCACCGGGCTCACCGCTCCAGGGATCCGGGCGAAAGCTCTCGGCGGTCCGTGCCGGCTGACCGTGGTAGCCGCGAGCCAGCCCGGCGCCGGCCAGGCAAAGCTCGCCGGCCGCCCCCTGGGGAAGCAGCTCGAGGCGATCATCGGTCACGTAGGCACCGGTCTCGGTGATCGCCGTTCCGAGGCTCGGCTCGGTGGCTTCTCGACGCGGTACCAACACGCCGGTGGAGTAGGTGGTGTCCTCGGAGGGGCCATAGAGGTTGTAGACCTCGGTGACGCCGGGCAGATCGTAGAGACCATCGGCGAGGGAGCGGCGCAGCGGCTCACCGGCCAGGGAGAGGCGCTGCACGGTCGGCGGAATGGCCTCCTGGCGCAGCCACTCGGCGGCCACCGAAGGCACCGTGTTGAGCCAACGGATCCGGCTCGCCAGACCGCTCGGCAGGCGCCCCAGCGCCAGGGGATTCTCGAGCAGCACCACGCTGCCGCCCCAGGCGAGCGGAAAGAAGAGCTCGAAGACCGACAGGTCGAAGCACACGGAGGTCACCGCCGCCACACCGTCGGGAACCTCGTCGGCAAGCTCTCGGCGCGCCCAGCGCAGCAGACTGACGGCGCCGCGATGGCTCGAGGCGACGCCTTTGGGGCGCCCCGTCGAGCCGGAGGTGTAGATGATGTAGGCGAGCCGCGAGTCGGCCCCCAAGACCGGACTCAGGTTGCCCTCGTGCTCGTCGCCGGCAGCGACCGTCACCACCTGGCGGTCGGCGACCAGCTCCCGCGGCAGCACTCCCGCCTCGCTGATCACCAGATCGGCACCGCTGTCGTCGAGCATGTGCTCCAGGCGAGTCCGCGGGTAGCTCGGATCGAGGGGCACGTAGGCCCCGCCCGCGGCCATCACGGCGAGCAGCGCAACGACCAGATCGCCGCTCCGCGGCAGCGCCACGGCGACCGCCACGTCAGGCCCCACGCCGAGGGATTGCAGATGAGCCGCCAGCCCTTCGACCCGCTCGGCGAGCTCGCCATAGGTCAAGGACTCGTCGCCATCGCCCAGCGCCCAGGAGAGCGCCACCTTCTGCGGCTGCACCGCCGCCTGGGTGACGAAGAGATCGTAGAGGCTGACGTCGCGCGGCCAGTCACCGGCCACCGGCACCACCACCGCCTCCGGCGGCACCAGAGGGATTCTCGCCGGCAGCCCATCCGGAGCCGCGGCCATCGCCGCCAACACCTGGCGGTATGCGTCCAGGAAGCTCGTCGCCGTCGCCTCCGTGAACAGCTCTGTGCGGTACCCGAAGCGCCCATCGACGGCGCCGTCGGGGCGCTCCTCGAGGGTCATCATGAGGTCGAGCTCGACGGCGCCCTTCTCGACCACTCGCGGTCCGTCGACCTCGACACCGGAGAGCTTCAAGGCCTCGCCCTGGGCATTCTGGAAGGAGAACAGGTTCTGGAAGAAAGGGGTGTAGCCGAGACGGCGTCCCGGAGCGGCATCCTCGACCATGCGGGCGAAGGGATAGCCCTGGTGGGCCAGTCCTTCGAGCAGCCGCTCATGGACCCGCTGCAGCAGGTCGAGGACGGTGCCCTCGCCGGTCACGTCGAGGACCAGCGGCAGGGTGTTGACAAACAGACCGATGGTGTCTTCGGTCTCCTGCCGCAGCCGGTTGGCGACCGGCGTGCCGACCACGACGCGGCCCTGCTGGGCGAGGCGGCCGAGGGTCAGGGCCCAGCCGCTGAGCAGCACCGAGAACAGGCTGACCCCAGCGCGTTGGGCGAGCTGCCGCAGCTCCGCCGTCGGCAAACGAAAGTGCAGGCCATCACCGGCCAGGGAAGCGACCTCCGGCCGCCGATGGTCGGTGGCCAAATCGAGCACCGGCAGCGGCCCAGCCAGTAGATCCCGCCAGTAGGCGCCATCGGCGTCGCGCAAACCACCGTCGGCCTGCCAGCGCTGATAGTCCGAGAAGGGCACCGCCTCCGGCGCCAAGCCCGCCGCCTCCGAGCCCCCTCGCGGCGGCGCCCCCAGGGACTCCCACAGCGTTCCCAGCTGGCGCAAGAGAACGTCCAGCGACCAGCCATCGAAGACCAGGTGATGCAGCGACAGCAGCCAGCGGTAGTGGTCCTCCTCGACCCTCACCAGAAGAGAGCGCAACAGGGGCGGGGCCTCGAGGTCGAAGGGCCGCCGCGCCAGCTCTGCTTCGATCTCCTCCAGGGCCACCGACCGCGCTGCCGAAGCGAGCTCCGTGAGATCTCTGCGCTCGAGGGCGAAGCTCGCCGACGGAACGACGAAAGGCAGCGGCTGGCCATCGACGGTGCGAAAGCCGGTGCGCAGGGCCTCGTGGCGGGCGATCAGCCGATCGAGGGCCTGCTCGAGGCGATCAGCGTCGAGGGCACCCCGCAGCTCGAAGGCCCGGGTGATGTTGAACAGCGGCGTGCCGGGGGTGAAGCGCTCGAGAAACCACAGGCGTTCCTGGGCGGAGGTCATGGCGGCGTCGGCAGCGGCCGACGAGGCCTGCTTCTGCGAACGTCGCGCCTCGAGGGCACGGCGCAGCAGGGCGTTGCGCTTCCCGCGGTCGAGCTGGGTAGCAGTCATGGCTGGAGTTCCTCATGGCTGGTGCGAAATCGAATTCAAGGGACAGCAAAGCGAGGGCGGTCGACCGTCGTCAGGAAGCCACCCGGTGGCGAACCCAGACGTTGGGCTCGACGTAGGTCCCACGGTCGTGGTCGCGGTCGACCTCGAGGGGAACCAATCCCCCGGTGATGGGATAGGAACCGCTCTCGGGAAATTTCAGGCGAGTCCACGATTCCCACTCCCGAAGAGTTCCGGTGTAGGTCATCGAGGCATGGGCGATGGCCAAGGTCTCGGCCCCGAGGCGGGCGTGGACGCGCAGCCAGGGGTCCCAGGGCAGACCATCGTCGCGGCGCCAAGCGACGTAGTCTTCGATCGCCATCTCGAGGTGCTGGTGCTTCAAAGTCGGCCGCACCGGCACGATGCAGGTGTCGAGGGCCTGACGCCGGGCGAGATGAACGAACTCCTGGACCATGCGGCCACTCAGGCCCTGCCCTTGATGCTTGGAAGACAGCACCATCGACAGCACCCCGAGGGTGTTCGGCGCGCGCCCGGCGCGGTGATGGTCGAAGCCGCGCACCAGGGAGTCGTCCCAGCCGGCGGGCAAGCCTTCGATGCTGCCGTCCCACCCGTAAGGCAAGCTGTGGGAAGCGGCGATCACCTTGCCACCGACCAAGAAGCAGATCTGGTACGCCGCGAAGGTCTCGAAGATCGCCGACCAGTAGCGCTCCGCCGCTTCATCGTGGCCCAGCCACATGAAGAGCGGCCAGGCCCTGCGCTGCAGGGCTTCGACTTTGCGCCGCAGGTCCGGTCGCTCGGCCAAAGAGCAAACGGTGAGGTCCATCAGCCCACCTGTGGCTCGGCTTCCGGCGAATCCGTCGGCGACGGTTCCTGGGCCGCTGCTTGGGGCAACACCGCGTCTGGCAGCTCGTCCTCGAGTCGCCGCAACGAACCCGAAGCGAATGCCAACAAGGTGAGAACCAGGAAGACTCCCCCCATGGTCACCATCAGGAGCCCGACGCCCCGTCCCGCGCCCACTCCGATCACCTGCCCCACGAAGGTGTCGGCGAGTGGGCCCCCTTCGGCCAGCAATGGGCCGAATACCCGGTCGGAAAGGGGACCCGCCAGCAGAAAGCCGAGGGGCGCAGTGCCCTGCGCCACCAGCGAACGGATGGCGAAGACCCGCCCCTGAACGTCCGGTTCCACCTTGGTCTGCCAGATCGCCTGACTACAGCCGTTGAGGATCGGGAAGGTGAAGAAGACCAAGAACAGCCCGCAGGCGATCCACGGTACCGAGGCGGTGGCTCCGGTCACCACCAACCCGACGCTGATCAGCGGCGCCAGACCCAGGATTCCCAGGATCTTCTTCTTGGGACCTCCCCAGCCGGCCATGAAGATGCTGCCAACCAGAAAGCCGATTCCGCCGATGGCCTGCACCGTGCCGAGCTCGGCGGCAGTGCGGAAGGAGAGCACCAACGGCACCGCCAGCAGCATGCCGAGGGGGACCAGAAAATTGAGCCCGGCGAAATAGGCCAGCAGCCTCAACAGGCCACCGCGTCGACGGATGTAGTGCCAGCCGAACGCCGCTTCGCGCCACAGCGAGCTACGCGCTCCGGCGCCCTCAACGGAGACCTCCGGTCGTGGAATGCGCACCGTCAGCAACAGAATCACCGCCAGCAGGAAGGTCGCCAAGTCGACGGCGATGACACCGGCGAGCTGGATCTTGATCAGCAGGAAGCCGGCGACCAGCGGGGCCAGGATCTGGGCTCCGGCCTGCCCCATCTGAACCAGACCGGCGGCACGCCCGAGGTGCTCCCGCGGCACCAAGAGGGTGGTCACGGCGGAGAAGGCCGGATGCTGGAAAGTCCCGAAGGCGGCGCTCAGGCCGGCGATCACGAACAGGTGCCAGATCTGGAGGGCTCCGCTCCAGATCAACAGCACCAACGCCCCCGTCGCCAGCGCCGCACCGGCGTCGCTCAGGATCATCAGCCAGCGGCGGTCGTGGCGGTCGAGGAGCGCGCCGGCAAAGGGCGAGAGAAAGATCGGCGGCAGAGAGGCGGCCACTGCGATGAGCGAGAAGAGCGTCACCGAGCCGGTGGTTTCGAAGGTCCAGACCCCGACCGCGAAGGCGGTGAGGCCGGAGCCGAACAGCGAGATCGACTGTCCCAACCAGATACGAAGAAACGCCCCGAGTCCGGGCGGCGAGGATTCCCCCATGACGGCCTCTCCTTGCATGACTGTCGTCATGTATTTAAGTAACTGAAAATATTTTTCTCATTCTCTGTTCGGAATCATACCCCTATTACGATATTGAAAAGCAAATAGGTTTATCCGATCTTGCCCGCGGTCGGGGCAACAGGGACTACGCTCGGTGCGATCTCGTCCGCGGAAGAAGGCGCGGACTAGCGCCGCTTGCGGAAGCGGTCCAGCGAAACCACCTTGTCGGACTCCTCGATCTCGCCATGCTCCGGTACCGGCTCCTCTTCCGGATCCGGATCGGGCTCCGAGGTCGGTGCCTCGAACTTGAGACCGAAGGGCCCCTCGGGATCGGCGAAGGAGGTCATCGCCGAGAACGGCACCACGATGCGCTGACGCCGACCGCTGAAGGAGAGAACGACGGAAAACTCCTCGCGGCTGACCTCGAGGTCCCAGTACTGGTGCTGCAGGACGATGGTGAGCTCTTCCGGGTGGAGAGCGAGCAGGGAGGACGGGATCTGCACCCCGGGGTCGGTGGTGCGAAAGGCGATGTAGAGATGATGATCGCCCGGCAGACCATCCTCGACGACCTGTTCCAGCGCCAGGCGCACCACATCCCTCAGCGCTTCTTGCACCAGTGCCGGATAGTCCAGGTTGCCGTCGGCCATAGGTTCCCTCCCCCGCCTGCACTTTAGCAGGCTGCTGCCTTTCGAGGGGCGCCGGGCGCCCCCCACAGGTCGTGCGTCTTCACCACCATCCTCAGCGGCTCTACCGCTGCCTCGCGCCACTCGCTTCGGCTCGAGTAGCAGGCGCCTGCTTGCTGCCGACAGCAACTCGCGGTCCTTCGTCGACAGGACCCCGAAGCGCCTCCCTCAGCGGGCGAACCGAGCTCTCCGTCACGGCCGTCGAGGCTGATAGGATCGCCCTCCCCGAGGGCGTGATGCCCGCTGCGGCCTGCGGAAGGCCGAAACCACTCAGAAAGTGAATTTCATGGAAATCTACGACGATATTCTGCAAACTCTCGGCAACACTCCTCTGGTTCGATTGAGCCGCTTCGCCCCCGGCGGGGCCACCCTGGCGGCCAAGATCGAGAGTTTCAATCCGGGCTCCAGCGTCAAGGACCGCATCGGCCAGGCACTGATCGAGGCCGGCGAGAAGCAGGGTCTCCTGAAGCCGGGAGGGACCATCGTCGAGCCGACTTCCGGCAACACCGGTCTGGGCTTGGCGATGGCCGCCAACCTCAAGGGCTACCGCATGGTGTGCACCGCCGCCGACAAGATTCCGCAGGAAAAGGTCACCCTGCTCCAGGCCTTCGGCGTCGAGGTCATCCTGTGCCCGACCAACGTCGAAGCCAACGACCCGCGCTCGTACTACAAGGTCGCCGAGCGCATCCGCGATGAAGAGGGCGCCTATCTGCCGTACCAGTACCACAACCAGGCCAACCCGGAGGCCCACTATCAGACCACCGGGCCGGAGATCTGGCGGCAGACCGAAGGACGCATCACCCACTGGGTGGCGGGGGTCGGCACCGGCGGCACGATCAGCGGCACGGCACGTTTCCTCAAGGAGCAGAACCCGGACATCCGGGTGGTCGGCGTCGACACCGTCGGGTCGATCTATGCCTACTACCACGAGCACGGCGAAATGCCCCCGGAAGACCAGATCCACCAGTACCTGATCGACGGTATCGGCGAGGACTTCCTGCCCGGGAGCTGTTGGATGGACACCATCGACGAGATCATCACCGTCGACGACGGCGCCGCCTATCGGGCGGTCCTCGAGCTGGCGAAGAAAGAGAGCATCTTCACCGGCTCCTCCGGTGGTGCCGCGGCGGTGGCGGCGCGGCAAGTCGCCGAGACGGCCGGCCCGGAGGCGGTGATCGTCACCCTCTTCCCGGACTCCGGGGAGCGCTATCTGTCGAAGCTCAACCAGGACTGGATGAGGGCCCAAGGCCTGGAGGCCTGACCCGACGTGTCGTATCCCAACCTGCGCACCTTCGTCGACAACCTGCGCCGCCAGGGCGACCTGGCGGTGGTCGAAGCGCCGGTCGACGCCCGCCTCGAGGTTCCGGAGATCCACCGCCGGGTGATCGCCGCCGGTGGCCCGGCCCTGCTGTTCACCAACGTTCGCGGTGCCGACTTCCCCTTGGTCACCAACCTCTTCGGAACCGCCGGACGAGCCGAGCAAGCCTTCGGCGAGCGCCCCCTCCGCCTCATCAAACGTCTCGTCGAGCTCGCCGAGACCCTGCTGCCGCCGACCGCCGGCAAGCTGTGGGGGGCCCGCGACGTCGCCCGCGAGGCGCTGCGGGTCGGCCTGCGCAATCGGCGCCGGGCGCCGGTCCTCGAGGTGGTGAGCCGCGAGCCGCGCCTCGACCGCCTGCCGGTGCTGACCACCTGGGCCGAAGACGGCGGTCCCTTCGTCACCCTGCCGCTGGTCTACACCGAGCACCCGGACGGCAAGGGGCACAACCTCGGCATGTACCGGCTGCACGTTCACGACCGCACGACCACCGGCATGCACTGGCAGATCGGCAAGGGCGGTGGCTTCCATCATGGCCTCGCCGAGGAGCGCGGCGAAGCGCTGCCGGTGACCGTCTTCCTCGGCGGTCCGCCGGCCCTCATCCTGTCGGCCATCGCGCCGCTGCCGGAGAACGTTCCCGAGCTGATGCTGGCCTCGCTGATCGCCGGCCACCGCCTTCCGCGCACCGCCGGCCCACTGGCGAGCCATCCCCATCCGTTGATCGCCGAAGCCGAGTTCGCCCTCATCGGCAAGGTGCCGCCGAAGATCCGGCGTCCAGAAGGCCCCTTCGGCGACCACTACGGCTACTACTCCCTGCGCCACGACTACCCGGTCTTCGAGCTCGAGGCCATCGCCCATCGCAAGGACGCCCTCTACCCGGCCACGGTGGTGGGCAAACCGCGCCAGGAAGACTTCTTCATCGGCGACCTGCTGCAGGAGCTGCTGGCACCGCTCTTTCCGCTGGTCATGCCGGCGGTGCAGGATCTCTGGTCCTACGGCGAAACCGGCTACCACTCGCTGGCGGCCGCCGTGGTCAAGGATCGCTACCCCCGCGAAGCGATGGCGAGCGCCTTCCGCATCCTCGGCGAAGGTCAGCTCTCGCTCACCAAGTTCCTCATCGCCATCGACCGGCCCCTCGACCTGCAGGATTTCCGAGCCGTCCTGACCCATCTCCTCGAGCGCACCCGTCCGGAGACCGACCTCTACGTCTTCTCGCATCTGTCGATGGACACCCTCGACTACAACGGCCCCCAGGTCAACCGCGGCTCGAAAGGGGTCTGGCTGGGCATCGGTGAGCCGTGCCGCGAGCTACCGCGGGAGTTCTCACCCCCGGTGGAGCCGCCGCCGGAGGTGTCCGGAGTCGAAGTCTTCTGCCCCGGCTGCCTGGTGGTCGGAGGGCCCGCCTTCGGCGACGATCCGGCGGCCGCCGAGCGCCTCGCCGCCCATCCCGCCTTCGCCGACTGGCAGCTGCTGGTGCTCACCGACGAGCCCCAGCGGGCCGCCGCCAGCGCGGTCAACTTCCTGTGGACGACCTTCACCCGCTTCGAGCCCGGGGCCGACATCTACGCCCGCGACATTCGCCGGGTGCGCAATCACCTCGCCTTCGAAGCCCCGGTGCTGATCGACGCCCGTCTCAAGCCGGACTTCCCGGACGAGCTGTTCTGCGATGCGGCCACCGCCGCGACGGTCGAGGAACGCTGGCGCGAGTACTTCCCCGAAGGCGGCGTCGAGATGGGCGATTCGGACCGCGCCCATCTCGATTGAGGCGAGGACGGCGGCGTCCGCGACAGTCCTCGGGCCTGGCTCAATCGTTGCCTGAAGGCGGCGCCGGAAAGTGCTCCAACGTCACCTCGGGCAACTCCCCAAGGGCGTTGAAGGACACCGACCGCTGGCGCACGTAGCGGTCGAAGAAGCTTCTCAGCAGCGCTCTCGTCCGCTCGAGGCCGAGCCCGGAGTCGACCTCGGCCCCGTAGGTCGCCGGATCGAGCAGCGGTAGATCGGTCACCGAGTTGTGGCCGAAGCCCTCCAGACGAGCCAAGAACACATCGTTGCGCCGGTTGGCAATGATGTCGCGCAGATTGGGCTGGGCGATGTCCGGCAGGGAGCTGCTGTAGAGCACCAAGGCGGCAGCATCGAGGCCGCCCTGGCGAACCTTCCGCGGCGCCACCCCCTCCATCGCCGCAAAGGCGCGGACTCGCTCATCGCTGCCGGTCACGGCGCCGGCGATCCGCCCGCCCAGAGAATGGCCGAAGACTCCCAACCGGCCGAGGTCGACTCGCCCGGTCAGGCGCCCGGACGGATCCGCGCGGTCGAGCTCGGCGAGGCGTCGCAGGGCGAAGGCGATGTCGCCGGCACCAAGGGCGGTCGGGGGCTCGAAGAAACGGTCGACCTCCTCGTAGGGCCCCATCATCAACTCGCGGCTCGGTCGAAACCGAGGGTCGGGAGAGATCAATCGCCCATCGGGATAGATCACGCGACCGATATAGGGACTGTCGACGGCCAGCACCAGGTAGCCGTGGCTGGCGAGATCTTCCGCCACCCCGGTATAGAAGTGCCGCGCCATGCCCCGGCCCGGGCTCAACACCACCACCGGCAAGCGCCCCCCTGCGGCCACCAGCGGCGCCGAAGGGACGCTCCACGGGCGAACCATCGTCAGCTCGGGATGGAGCGGTGCATAGGGCGCCCGCGGCGCGTCCTCCGCGACCGTCGCCGGATACCAGACCTGGGCCATGATGGCGCGGCGGTCTCCGCTGTCGGCGCTGAGCTCGTCGGGGCGCTCCTCGTCGATCCAGTGCCAGACCATGGTGCCGACGCCATCGGGCCCGGAAGGGCGGGGCAGAACCAGCGTCTGCTCATCCCCCGCCGCCAGCGAAGCCCCGAACGCCAGGCTCAGAACCAACCCGAATCGCATCCACCGCAAAGCACCCTTCACCGCTCGCCCTCCTGTCGCCCTCGCGCCACCGCCGGTAGCGGCCCAGCAGCTCCGAGAGCCGATGATCCCAGACCAAGGCCGCGGCAAGGTCGAACCGCACGGCACCACGGTCCTTCCCCACCGCGGCCTGAATCCCATCCCCAAAGGGGAAAACGCACCCCGCGGCGCAAGGTTCCCGCAGGTCGCTCTCGCGGCGATTCGAAGCGAAAGTTTGATCTGGTTGGATGGGGCTCGATCGTCCAGCCCGGAGGATCAGCCTCCGGGGCCAGGCTCCCCTGGCATACCGGAATCGTCCTCGAAGCGCTCGAGGTCGGAGTTCCAGATTCGGGTCTCGTCATCGCCGGCGATGACGAAGGTCGACGCTGGCAGTGGAAGATCGAACTCGAGGGTCGAGATCAGAATCTCGGTGCGGAGGGTTCCGGCTTTCGGGTCCACCACCTGCACCGAAATGCCGGCCGGGAAGAGCAGCCCCTTGGGCCCATAGGGACGATAATCCCGCAGCTCGATCAGGCTGTGACCAGCGGAGCCCGTAGCCCGCTGCTGGATAACCCTCGGAACGGCCTTGCCACGCTCGGTCTGAGTCACCACCCGGTAGGCATCGCCGAAGATGAGCTCCGCGTCGCCCTGCTGCGGCCGCTCGACGACAGCAGACGCCCGGACCACGTCCGCCAGTCGCAGGGCCCCTTCACCGAGGCGGCCATCGGAACGCAGGAACTGCACCGGCAGAAAGAAGGGATTCTCCATCGCGGAGGTCGGGACCTTCGAGTCCTGCCGCGCTAGCGAGAGAATGTTCTCGTCGCGCAGCCAGAGCTGGAAGGACTCGCCATCGAAGGCGGTCTCGGTGTCGGCGACCAGCTTGAGGCCGCGTTCCGAACGGCTCACCAGGCGATACCTACCGCCGGACTCCCAGTACTCGATCTGGACACTGCCTACCCGAGGCCCTTCCGGGGTCTCGAGCGAGACGATCGCCGACGCCTTCATGTGCAGGCTCTCGATGCGCGAGTACTGGGCGAGGAACTCATCGAGCGGCCCGTTTTCTCCCACCATAGCGGCTGGCGCCAGCAGCAAGAGCGTCAGCGAGAGGCCAGAAGTTCGGGTTCGGAGATCAGCAGCCATCGCAGATCTCCGTCATCAAACGCTTACCGCACGGGCAGCGCAGTACCAGGAAGCAGCTCTTCGTCCCGCACTTCGTCTTGAGGGGATTGCTCCACCAGCCCGAGAGACCGGCAGCCAACCTCGCTCCCTGCGGGCGCAGGCTGGTCGGCAATTGGATGCAGCCCGGCGTGAGACTACAGACGCCGATGCCGCGGCAGTAACCGAGCTCATCGAGAATTTCCGGAGAGTCGCCGGGTTTGAGCTCTTGGTTCGAGTCCGTCGCGACATCCGTCTGCCCTTCGAGCCAGCCCAGAGAATCATCAGCGGGTTCGACCGCCGGATATCCGTAGGTCGCGCTCGCGACCAGAATGAGCAAGATACAAAAAAGCCATTGGTTGATTTTCATCGAGGATCCTTTCTAGCCGAGGCCACGGCGCAGCGCGCCCATTGAAGTCGATAGATCCAGCAAGTTCCTCGATGACGCAGCGGCGCGCATCTGTATTTCTGCACTAACGATCTACAGAAAACATTCAATGAATCACAACTTATCCTCTGATAACTCAGACTGTCAAATACTTTCTATTGCCTTCGCTCAGAGCTGCGGGTGTCACGACGGAAGCGGAGCGGCTCAACAGGAGCCGAGGGACCAACCACTGAAGACGTCTCGAAAGGTCACCTTGGGGGTCGGCGGCGCGAGGCTGGTCAGCCCCGGGGCGGAATGGCATACTCCCTCCGCCATGGCCGACCCCGCCCGCCCCTTCACCCTGGTCGAGAAGATCTCGGACCTCTTCGCCCGGCTGTTGCTGCGACCTCAGATCCGGGTGCCGGAGCCGCCGGCCGAGGCCGGCCATGACCTCGCCACCCGCGCCGACGAGCTCAATACGGCCGCCGAGCAGTACTACCTCGACACCGAGGCCAAGCACTACATCCAAGGCAAGCCGTTCAGCGATCCCTTCGCCTTCCCGCGCTACCTGTTCAACCTCGGGGTGCTCTTCGAGCATCTCCAGGTCGGTCCCGGCGATGTGGTTCTCGAGCTCGGGGCGGGCAGCGCCTGGGTGTCCCACTTCCTCAATCTGTTCGGCTGTCAGACCATCGCCGTCGACGTTTCTCCCACCGCCCTCGAGATGGCACGGGAGGTCTTCGAGCAAAACCCCCGGACGCGCTGGGATCTCGATCCGCAGTTCCTGCCCTACGATGGCTACCGCCTACCGCTGGCCGACGGCCAATGCGATCGCATCGTGCTGCACGACGCCTTCCACCACATTCCGAACACCGACCAGCTACTCGCCGAGATGGCCCGGGTGCTGCGCCCCGGAGGCATCGTCGCGATGAGCGAGCCGGGGCGCGAGCACTCCGCCTCCGAGGTCGGGCAGCAGGAAGCGGCGGAGACCGGTGTGCTGGAGAACGACGTGGTGGTCGAAGAGCTCGATCGCCAAGCCCGGACCGCAGGCTTCGACCGCACCCTGGTCGTGCCGGTGGCGCTGAATCCCCCGCCGGTGCCGGCGGCGGACTTTCCCCGCTTTCTCCAGGGCAAGGGCTTCACGCGCTTCTGGAAGGGATTCACCGGCGAGTTGCTGGCGCAACACTTCATCTTGATCTACAAGGGCGAGCCACAGCCGACCACCCGCCGACCCGGTTGGCTAGCGGCCGAGATCGCCGTCGAGACCGCGACGGCGCCCCTCATCGCGTCGGCCGGCGAAGAGCTCCAGCTGGACTGCCGCCTGCGCAACCGGGGCGATACCCGCTGGATCGCCGGCGGCGCTCGGGAAAGGGCCGGCGACACGCGCCTCGGCGCTCGCCTCCAGAAGCCCGGCGAAGACGGACTCCGCGACTGGGCCCGCGCCCCCCTGCCGCAAGATATCGCCCCCGGCGGGGAAGCCGCCGTGACCTTGACCCTGCGAGCCCCCGACGAGGCCGGCTCCTATCGCGTAGTCCTCGATCTGGTGGCGGAGCAGGTCGCTTGGTTCGCCGACCGCGGCTCGCCAACGACGGTGCTCGAGCTCGAGGTCGAGGGTCCTCAACCAGCCTCGAGCTGACGCTCGATTGCCGCGCTGGTCGCCGCTGCCAGGTACTGGTCGAGGAGGGCCTCGGCGCTCACCAAGAGCTCCAATGCGAGGCTGTCGAGACGGTTGCGGGTCACCAGCGTCGCCGTCATCGAACCGGCGAGGAGCTCCGCCGTCACTCGCGTCAGCCATTCGAGGGTCTCGGCCGGATCCGCCGCCGGATTGAGCGACGACTTACTCGTCGCCACCAGCTGCTGGGCACCGGCGGGCGGAGCATCCTGGGGCTTGCCATCGGTGTCTTCCACCGCATCGGCGGACAGCGACGGAAGAGCCTCCCGGCGAGCCCCGTCATCGGCGGCATCGAGGGAACCGAAGAGCGAAGCGAGCTGTTCGAAGAGGGTCACGAGACCACTTTCCTGCGCCTGAAGTAGCCGATTCTCGAGCTCGAGGGCCTTCACCAGGGCCTCCGTCAGGTCCACCATCTGCTGCGCCACCGGATTCTCGATCACGGCCGCTTCGTGGTCCCCACTCATGAGATTCTCCCGACACCACCGAAGGCCGCCCTGGGACGACATCCAACGAACTTTCGACTCATACATCCTCCCTATCGCGATTCGATGCGAATCGCCGTGCCGCAGGCCGGGACATTCGCGCCCCGCGTTCGTAAGAGAGAACGGCGAGGGACTGACTTCGTGAATAAACACCCGGCCCTTGTTTCTCGTACAACCGTAGTAGAAAATCTGCAGCGCCGTCCGTCGATGGCGAATCAGAGTCCTTTTGCAGTCACCGCTTGGGTGGGAGGTCGAGGGATGCTCCAGTGCCGGCAAGGCATCGAGTGGCAGTGTGGTTTGCGCCGGGTCGCCATCGCGGCTCTGGCGGCGGTCTTTCTCTGGCCCCTGGCCATCATGGCGGACGAAGGCCAGGGTGAGGTGCCCGAAGTCCGGGCCCTTCGGACCGCAGGCGAGATCACCCTCGACGGTCGCCTCGACGAACCCATCTGGCAGCAGGCGCCAAAGGCCACCGGCTTCACCCAGCGCAATCCCGAACCGGGAGCGCCGATCAGCCAGCACACCGAGTTCCAGGTGGTGTTCTCGGACACCACCCTCTATGTCGGCATCCGGGCCGACGACGACGATGCCGCCGGCCTGGTGGCGCGGGAGATGCAGCGCGATGGCTCGCTGTTTCGGGACGACGGCCTCGTGGTGCTCCTCGATACCTTCCACGATCACCGCAACACCTACATGTTCGAGACCAATCCCCTCGGAGCGCGCACCGATGCGCTGATCGCCGATGAAGGGGAGATGAACAATTTCCAGTGGGATGGCCTGTGGCGGGTCGGCACTTCACGCGGACCGGAAGGCTGGATCGCCGAGTTCGCGATTCCCTTCTCGACCCTGCGCTTCGATCCCAGCCTCGACACATGGGGCCTGCAGATTCGCCGCGTCGTGCGGCGCAACAACGAGTTCGCCTTCTGGGCTCCGATCGGCCTCGACGCCAACCTCTTCCGGGTCTCGCGCTATGGACACCTCACCGGTCTCGAGCTCCCCGAGCCCAGCCTCAACCTGCAGATCATGCCCTTCGTCACCGGCGCCTACCGGGACAACGTCGACACCGGCTCCGACGACGAGACCGACGCCGGCCTCGACATCAAGTGGGGGCTGACCCGCAACTTCGTCCTCGACCTCACCTACAACACCGACTTCGCCGAGGTCGAAGCCGATGCTCTGCAGGTCAATCTCACCCGCTTCTCCCTCTTCTTCCCCGAGAAGCGCGACTTCTTCCTCGAGAACTCGGGCATTTTCGGCTTTGGCCCCGGGGCCCCGGTCCTCGGACTGTTCTTCTCCCGTCGCATCGGCATCAGTCCGGAAGGCAACCCGGTACCCCTCGAGTGGGGTGCCCGTCTGTCAGGGAGGGCCGGCGGCTGGAACGTCGGCTTTCTCGACGCCCAGACGGACGCCGCCACCTTCACCGACGAGGACGGCGAGCGCGAGGTCGTTCCCGAGACCAACTGGGGCGTGCTGCGGGTGCAGCGCAACCTCGGCGAACGCTCGACGGTGGGAATGATGTTCACCAACATCGACACCGAGGACGGCAGCGGCGACCAGCGCTCCTACGGCCTCGACGCCAACATCAAGCCGACGGACCGCCTCACCCTGTCGGCCTTTTGGGCCCGCATCGAAGACGACTCCGCCGCGGGCGACGCCTCGGGATCACCGCAGGACGGCGCCTGGGCAGCCGGTGCAGAAGCCGAGTGGGAGAGCGACCTGTGGGGTTGGGAGCTCGAAGTCCAGGAGATCGGAGAGGACTTCTCCCCCGACTTCGGCTTCGTGCGCCGCAACGGCATTCGCCGCTATCGCGGCGAGCTCGACTGGGAGCCGCGCCCCGAGACGCCCTGGATCCTCAATTACAACTTCGGCACCGATATCGACGTCTTCACCCGCCTCGATGACAGCCTCGAAAGCCTCTGGGCCTCGTTCCGATTCTTCGGCATCGAGCTCGAAACGGCCAACGAGATCTTCTTCTTCGCCGAGCACTCCGTCGAGGATCTCGACGAGCCCTTCGAGATCCGGCCCGACATCTTCATTCCCGTCGGACGCCACGAATTCAGCTCCCTGCGCGGCTTCTGGGCCACCAACAGCAGCCTGCCCCTGTCGGGGTTCTTCGCGGCTCGCTTCGGCGAGTTCTTCGACGGCGATCGCACGGGCCTCGAGGTCACCGGCCGCTGGCGCCCAAATCGCTTCCTGCGCCTCGAGACGAGTTGGTTCTACAACGACGTCGAGCTTCGCGGCGGCGACTTCTCCACCACCTTGCTGCGGCAACGGATGGCCGTCGCCTTCACCCCGGATATGTCCTTGAACGGCCTGCTGCAGTACAGCGACGCCAGCGAATCCCTCGGCCTCAACCTGCGCTTTCGCTGGACCTACCGCCCCGGCTCGGACCTTTTCCTGGTCTACAACGAAGGCTGGGATGCGCCGTCCCTGAGCGACCCCATGGAGCGCGAGCGCCAGGTGATCTTCAAGCTCGGCTACCTGTTCTGAGCCTCTCTCGCCGTTGCTCTGGCCTCGAGACCGAGGCCACGACGAAAACGGCCGCCATCCCTCGCGGGAGGCGGCCGTCTCGTCCCCAGACTGACGCCGACGGCTAGCAGGTTGCTGAAAAGCTCATCGGCAACCTGCGACCGGGCCCGGAAGGGCCCG
>JBCCHV010000047.1 GCA_039028635.1 Acidobacteriota bacterium | reverse complement strand
GCCGCCGCCGGGCCCTCTCGGGCCCGGAAGCAGGTTGCCGATGACCTTTTCAGCAGCCTGCTAGAAAGCAAAAAGGCCAGCCCTCCCGGGCTGGCCTTTTCAGTGCCGCTCTCCGCGGCGTCGGGTTCTCGTCGCGCGGCTACTCGAACTGGAAGAAACCCGGATTGAGGAGGCCGTCGGGATCGAAACGCCGCTTGGCATCTTTGATCAAGGCCCATTTCTCGGCCCCGAAGTGGTTCTCCCAATCCTCCGGGGTCTTGAAGCTGATCCAGCCCGAGAGATAGCGCTTGCCGCCGTAGGCGACGGTGAGCTCGTGGAACATCTCGAGCTGCGACAGGGCCTGGTCGAGGAACTGGGTCGGAACCGCCGGCAGAATGCCGAAGCCCATCAGATTGGTGGCCCCCTCCGGATACATGAAGAGAGGCACGTCCGAGTTGTCGCTACGGGCCGGCCACAGCAGGATGTGACCGCCGGGGCCGAGGGCCTGCGGCGGGAAGCTCTCCAGCACCGTCGGGATCAGCTCCCGAGCCATGTCCCAGGTGAGGGTGGTCTCGACCCAAGGATGGTGCATCTCCCAGTTGCCGGAACGGTGCCAGAGATCGAAGATCGGCACCAGGCGGTTGCAGAAGCCGAGCTGGGTGTACTCCTCGGTGCGCAGGTGACGGTAGTGCTTCAGGCCGTCGAGGACCGCCGCATCGTCCGGGTTCTCGCCCTCGTCGTACTCCACCGTCAGGAACATCGGGTACATCCAGTAGGCGTAGAGCTGCTGGCCCTCACCCAGGGTCAGACCCTCACCGATGCTCTTGGTGAAGATCGGACAGGCGGCACAGCGCGACTCCAGGGTGTGGAAGCGGTCGTGGTTCTCCGGCCGCATGACGAAGTCGGCATCGTCCATGAAGGTGTCGAGCTCGTCGTAGAGCAGGTGGTACATGCGCACCTTCTGCTTGCAGCGCCGCAGCCGCATCTTGACCCGCGTGATGATGCCGAACTGGCCGAAGCCACAACGGACCGCGTTGTAGAGATCCGCGTTCTGTTCCCGCGAGCAGACCACCACTTCGCCGGTGCCGGTGACCACCTCGAGCTCGATGGCGTTGTCCGCCTGGGTGCCGTAGCGGTAGCTCGCCACGCCCAGACCGGCGACCGAGACGGTGCCGGCGAGGGAAACGCCGAGGTTGTTGGTCAACACCGGCGGGACCAGACCCAGGGGCACCGTGGCCGCCACCAGGTCACGCCACACGAGCCCGCCGTCGCACTGCGCGAAGAGGCCTTCGGCATCGATCTCGTGGATCTTGCACATCGCCGCCGTGTCGATGACGATGCCGCCATCGGTGGTCGACTGTCCGGTTTGGGTATGACCCTGGCCGCGGGCGACCACCACGATGCCGTGCTCGCGGCAGAACCGCACCACTTCGGCCACCTGCTCGGTGGAAGTGCAGCGGGCGACGGCTCCGGGCACTTGGTGCACGACCCGTCCGAAGTCGGTCTTGAACTCTTCGCGTACCGCCTCCTCGAGGACGATGACGTCGCCGAGGCGCTCTTTGAGACCGAGCAGGGCTTCGGTCTTGTCGATCGGAGAGTGGACAGCCATGGAATCTCCCTCTACTCAGGTAGCTTGACGGCCGGCGGAAGGAGACCGCCGGAACGGACCGGATCGAGAGCTCCGGTCGGGGCCTCTATCGTATCGCACTCGCGGCCCGCGCACAGCGCGAGCCATCGTCGTCGGCATCACGATCGATGGTGCCGAAGCCGTCCTTGATCCAGGCCTCGATACCGCCATCGATGATCACTGCTCGTTCGAGCTCGAGGGCGAGGAGCCGCTCCTCCAGGAGCGCACGGTCGATACCCTCGCCACCGTAGACCAAGAAGGTCTCGCCGCGCAGCCGCAAGAGGTCTTCGCGGCGCTCCTCGAAGCGCGCCAAGGGCACGCTGACGGCCCCCACCAAGTGTCCCTTGGGACCGTGGAACACGGCACTCGGCCGCACATCGAGAATCTTCAGGGTCGGAGTGTCGCGCAGCATCTCGAAGGCGACGCCGGGCAGCACCTCGAGCAGGTCGCCCTCGCGCAGGGCGGCGGAACGACAGCCCGAGATCAGCAACGCGAGAACCAGCAGCGGGCCCCCGAAGCGGAGCCAAGCGGACCTCTTCACAATTCGAGAGTCTAGCCCGAACTTCTCACCGGCTCCCTGCTGCACGGCCTCAGGTCGTCGAATCTGCGGCGTCATCTGCCGGCTCTACTCCTCGGCTCGTCGAGTAAGGCGGTGTCGCGGCATCGGCGGATGCCTTGAATCTTCAACCACCTAGGACTTTTCGCTGAGGGGTGCGGTGAGCCGGTCGGGTTAGTCGATCGCCGTCACTGGAAAGGGCAAGGGCGCGATGGTGCCCACCGGCAGGAGACGGTGATTGCGCAGCACCGGCCGGCGAAAGTCGTCGAGGGCGGTCAGCTCCTCGGCCGTCAAGCAGTCGAACCGCTGCAGCAGCTCGAGGGCCATGACGTCGCGCGCGCGATCGCCGCCATCGGCGATCTTAAAGGCCATGCCGAGACGCCGCGGCCCTTGCACCGCCATGGCATAGAAGCCCTCGGCCCCTTCTTTGCCGACGATGCGACCGGCCGTCACCTCCATCAGACGGGTGGTGAAGCGCCCCGGGCCGGCCACCATCATCGGCTCCCGCCCCATGGCGGCGAAGACCCGCTCCACCGCCCGCGCCACCCGCGGCGCCAGACCGGCGGCGGCAGGCTCGACGAGGGCGGCGTAACCGCGCGCCACCGCCAGCAAGGAAAGATGAAAGGTCGGCACGCTGCAGCCGTCGAGGCCTTCCCCGACGGTCTCCGCCCCCACCCGACAGCAGGTGCCCACCCAGCGCCGCACCTCTTCCTGAATTCGGTGGCCGCCCTCCGTGTAGCCCATCGTCGGCCACCCCCGGAGATGACAGGCCAGCAGCATGGCGGCATGCTTGCCGGAGCAGTTGTTGTGCAGCGGCGTCGGCTCGGTACCGGCGACCACCAAGGCGCGGGCGTGGTCCGCATCCATCGGCGGATGGGCGCCGCAGGCGAGGTGACCTTCGCCGAGGCCGGCTCGGGCCAGCAGGCCGCGAGCCACTTCGACGTGCTCCGGCAAGCCACCGTGGGAGGCACAAGCCAGCGCGATCTCGCGCTCCGTCAGGGCGAGCTCGTCGGCCCTCGGTGCCAGCAGCAGCGCCAGCACCTGGAAAGGCTTGGCGGAAGATCGGACGAAGGTCTCGTAGGCGGCATCGCCGACGGCGGCGATCAAGCGGCCATCGGGCCGGGCGACGGCGGCCGCGCCGAAGTGCAGCGATTCGACGAAGCCGTTGCGATCGGTGGCGACCACCGGCACCAGCTCCGCCCTTTCGGGAGCGCTCCTCCGGCTGCCCGAGTCGCCCCCCGAATGGGAGCTGCGCAAGCTCAGTCCGCGGTCCCCAGCGCCGCGTCCACGGATTCGTAGATCTGGAACAACGGCAACAGGTTGGCGAGCTCGAGCAGCTTGTGAATGCGCTCCGATGGCCGCACCAGCACCATCTTGCGCTGGCGCTCACCAAATCGCCCCAGGTAGCCCACCAGCTCACCGATTCCGGTGGAATCGATGTAGTTGATCTGCTCGAGGTCGAGAACCACGTCCCCTTCCTCCTGCGACAGGATGCGATCGAGAGTCTGGGCGAGGAACTCGGCGCTCTCGCCGAGCTTGATCACCCCTTCGACGCGCAACACGATTCCCTGCGGATGCCGGCTCTTGCTGACGATCATGGAGCGTGGTCTTTCGGCCCTGAAGGCGAAGTTGAAGGAACGCTGCCGATGGTAGCAGGTGCCGCGAAAGTCGTCATTCCCCGGTCGCCGACCCGCGGCAGCCCGTCCTCGAGACGCGAGGAGGCTGCGGCGGAAGCTTGAACCGTCCCTTGCCCCCTGCGATGATCGGCGCCATGAGAATCGGCGTCCTCTCCGACACCCATGGGCTGCTGCGCCCCCAGGTGCTCGACCTGCTGGCCGGCTGCGAGGCAATCCTGCACGCCGGCGATATCGGCGACCCGGCGATTCTCGATCGACTGGCGGCGGTCGCGCCGGTGGCGGCGGTACGCGGCAACAACGACCGCGGCCCCTCCTACGGCGCCCTGCCGGACGTGCTCGAAGGAGAGCTCGGCGGACTCACCTATCGCATGATCCACCGCCGCCAGGATGTCGAAGACGAATGGGCCCGCAGCGCCCGTCTCATCGTCTATGGCCATTCCCACCGACCCGAGCTCGAATGGCGCGGCGGGTGCCTGCTACTCAACCCCGGCGCCTGCGGGCGGCGGCGCTTCCAGCTCCCATTGACCCTCGCCCGAGTCACCCTGCGAGACGGCCGCATCGAGCCCGAGATCCACGTCGTCGACGATTGAGCACGACGCCTGAAGAGACCCGCGGCTTCCGGCCGCCTATCGAATCACCGCCCAGCCACTGCGAGACCGACCCATGACCGTTTCGAGATCCCTCACCGCCCTCCTCCTCGCCATCGCCCTGGCCGCGCCGGCCGCAGCCTCCGGCTTCTTTCGCTTTCAGCACGGCGGCCGGGCCACGGCCCAGGTGGGTGCCATGACGGCGCGCGCCGACGACGCCACGGCGGTGTTCTACAACCCTGCCGGGATCGCTCGCCTGGAGGGCATTCACATCGCCGGCGGCCTCGACTTCAACAACGCCACGGACGAGTACACCAGCGGCAGCGACGGCTCCCTGGCGGCCGACCACGTGATCAACTTTCCGCCCTTCGTCTACGTCACCTGGAACAACCAAGAGCGCTTCGGCCGCTGGGCCTTCGGCGCCGGCCTCGACACCACCTACTGGCACCGGGAGGATTGGGATCCGGTGTTCTTCGAGCCGCGCTTCCTCAACCGCCTGACGGAGCTCCAGCTCTGGGAGCTGCACCCGGTGGCGGCCTATGCGATCGACGATCGCTGGAGCGTCGGCGGCGGGCTGCGCTACGTCTTCGGGTCTTTCGAGCAGGGCGTCAACAGCGCCCTCGAGATCGCCGGCGACGACCCGGCGGTGCTCGAGCCGGCGGAAGTCCTGGTCGACGCCAATGCCAGTGTCGATGGCCTCGCCTTCGACCTCGCGGTGCACTTCGAAACCCCGGTCTGGGGCTGGGGCGCGGTCTACCGCAGCCCCCTCGAGGTCGAGGGCGACGATCGCCTCGAGCGCAGCGTGCGGGATCAACCCTTCACCGCCGCCGCCCAGGCCAACTTGGCGGACCTCCTGGCCAACGCCGGGAGCGAGCCCTTCGACCACAGCGTCGAGCTGCCCCAGGAGCTTCGCGGCGGCGTCTGGTTCGCCCCCTATCCGGAGCTCGTCGTCGAGATCAACCTCGCCTATCAGGCCTGGTCGGACTTCGACCAGCGCTTCTCGGGAAGCCCGGCGGACGACCTGCCGGCGACCTTCCTCGACCGCCGCGACTGGGATGACACGCTGTCGATCCGAATCGGTGCCGAGGGCTCCTTGAACGAGTCCTTCACCCTCTTCGGTGGTCTCGCCCTCGAGCCCTCGCCGGTTCCCGAGGATCGTCTCGATCCCGGCTTCCCGCGGGGCGATGCCCTGATCTACGCCATCGGCGCCAGCTTCCGGACCTCCAAGGTCACCTTCGACGTCGGCTACTCGTTCCACGACCACGACTCGATCGACGGCGTGCTCCAGGAGCCGCGCAACCCGCAGGTGCGCGGCAGCTACACCGCCGACGACCAGGTCTGGTCGGCCTCGGCCCGCTGGGCCTTCTAGCGACGGAAGCTCGCCTCGAGCTCAGAACCAGGGTCCTGCCCGGCGGGCTCAGCAGTTGGGCGGACAGACGTCGTCCCAGGTGGCCGTCGAGCCGCTTTCGAAGCCATTGCTGAACACCGGCTCGAAGACCCGGAAGGTCAGCTCCGTCGGCGAGCCGGGCTTGAACAGCTCCAGGGTCTCTTCGACTCCGGCCGTCGGCGGCAAGGTCGAATCGAACCAGAAGGAGAACATGGTGCCCCAGCGCAGCGCATTGGCGTTGGCATCGGTGGCGAAGCTGTCCGTTGACCAGGAGACCTGGTTCGGGGTCGACAGGTCCGGTGTCCAGGCGGCGGTGGCGTAGGGCTCGCCGGAGTGATGCACGACCCCCGAGAATCCGACGTTCGAGATCGTCGCCGCGGCCGGGAAGGTCACCGCGAAGCGGCGCGCCGAGCGGTCCGAGTTGAGGTTGTGGACGGCATACTCGTAGTGCACCCCGCCGGTCACCGCAGTCGTCTGTCGGGCGACGTGGAAACGCTCCGTGACGCCCGAGACCTCGACATCGACGGGCACCAGCCGTACCTCCGCATCGTTGGCCTTCCAAGCGTAGATGGCGGGATCGCCCTCGAAGGTCGAGCCGGTGACGTTGAGATTGCGCGACGTACTGCCGACCGTGACCCGGCGATAGGAGGCGTTGTTGAGACCGTTGCCCGCCGCCGCATCGTCCTCGGCGATGTAGTGCCCCTCCACCCAGTAGAGAGCTCCCGTATTGAGGCTCGGATCGACGTCCGACTCGAGAACCTTGAGCCGCTGGTCGAAGCTCGTCGAAGAGCCGGTGGGGGTGATCGGAAAGTCGAAGGCGCCGGTGCGCGCATCCACTTCCGACCGCTTGCCCATCGGGCGACTGCCGTTCAGGGATGGACCATAGGTGTCGGTACAGCCGATCCCGAGCTGGTCGAGGCCATGGGGTGGATCGGTGCAGTTTCCGCAAGCCGCCGAGGGCGTGTTGGTGCTCTCGAAGCCGTGCTTCAGCCAGCTCATGCCGATCTGCTCGAAGCGGCCGTCCTTGAGCCGATACAGGTTCTGGGCGATCACCGGATGCTGCTCGTCGGCGCAGTAGCTGCGCGGGTCATCGCACCACCACAGAGGAGCGTTGCCGCGGTTGCAGCTCGTGGTGCCGACGGCGTAGCCCCGGATGCCGTTCTCGGCACCGTAGTTGCGAGTGCTGTCGAGGCGGATCACGGTGACGTCGGGGCCGACCCCACCGAGGCTGGCGGGTCGGGCAATCAGTTGGTGAACGCCCAATCCCACCACCAGGGCGACAGCGAGCAACAGTGCGGTGGTCAAACCGCGAGAAGCTTGGCGAGACATTTCTATCCTCCTCGGCCCCGAGAAAAATCGCGTCACCTCGGCGCGTCGGTCTGGTCAGACCGACCGCCCGGTGCCTTCAATCTAGCCAGACGGCGCCTTGGTGTCATCCAGGCGCCGATCGAGCTGCTCCATCAGCCCCACCGCCGGGGACCAACCGGGAGCGAGCTCGAGAGCCCGGCGAGCCTGCCGACGAGCCTCCTCCCAACGCCCGGCGGCGGCCAGAATCTCCGCCCGCTGCAGCCAGCGCTCCGCCGTGTCGCCGGGTTCTTCCGGCAGCCAACCGAGGCTGTCGTCGAAACGCCCAACGCGGGCTAGCGCGGCCGCCAGGTTTTCCCGTGCGGCACGGTGATCCGGCGCCAACTCGAGGGTTTCCTCGAACCGGGCGATGGCCTCCCCTAGATGACCTTCCATGACCCGCAGAACGGCCAAATTGTAGCGCACCGCAGCGGCGCCGGGCGCCGCCCCCAGAGCGGCTTCGAGCACTTCACCGGCGGCGGCGAGGTCGCCGGCCTCGGCCAACAGTCGAGCGAGCTCGACATAGGCCGTGGGGCGACCGGGGGCGGCTTCGATCCAGCCTCGGTAGTGCCGTCGAGCCGCTTCCAGAGCGCCGCGATCGCGCGCCTCGCGAGCCAGCAGCAGGTGCATTTCCTCCGGCCGCTCGCCGCGTTCGAGGGCAGTGGTCGCGGCGCGGCGCAGCGCGCCATCGGCCGGAGCGAGGCGATGCAGCCAGGCGAGACGGCGGGCGTTGCCGCGGGTCGGCACCAGCCCCCAGTCGCGCACCCGGCCGAGATGAAACCGCCCGACGGCGACGTCGCGGCGATCGGCCGCGGTGAGCACCAGCTCCCCCTCGCCGATCGCCACCTGGCGACGGAGCTCCGCCGTGGCTCGGTAGGCACGCTGTCCCAGGACATCGTGATAGCGATGAACGGCACTGTGAAACCAAAGCCCCAACAGGGCGCCGAAGACGACGACGAAGCTCCATCCGGCGGGCCGCAGGCGCCCGCCGCGGCGCAGGGCGAGGCGCCGGAAAGTGACGGTCGGCTGTACCCATAGGCGCACCGCCAGCCAGCTCGAGACCGCCAAGACTCCAGCCCAGCCGAGGGACAGGAGGAACGGCACCTCGCCATAGAGGCCTCGAAAGGAGAAGAACGCCAAGGCAAAAGCGATCGCCAAAAGGGCCTCCTCCCAGGCCGCCAAGGGATAGCGCCGCGGCTCTGGGTTGGGCACTCGCGGCGTCGCCAACAGTGGAATCGGTCCGGAGCCGTAGTAGAGGGCCTGGTTGGGACAGACGCTGATGCAGTCCTGGCAACGCATGCAACCGGAGTCCACCACCATGCCCCAATCGCGCACCTCCTGGTGGACTCGCACGTTGGACGTACAGGTGGCGGTGCAGTGACCGCACCCGGAGCAGGCGTCGGTCACCCGGATGCGAAGCGGCGCCAGGCGGTCGGCGGCGGCGAAGGCCGCTCCGTAGGGACAAGCATAGGTACAAAAGCCCTTGGCGCCGAGAAAATAGACGCAGGCGAAGCCACAGACAAGGAAGGTCACGAGGGCGACCAGCCAGCCCGGAAAGGTCGCCCAAAAATCCGATGTCGTCCATTCGGTGCGCAGCCCGGGCCACGGCTCACGCGCCAGCCAGCGGTAAATTGCCGGCCACAGAAACATGTAGACGAAGGCCAACACCGGCACCCAGCGCAGCAGACGCGAGCGCAGCGGCACCGGACGGATACCGAGGCGGCGCAGCAGCCAGAGGCAGCCGTCCTGCAAGGCCACCAGATGGCATGCCCAACCGCAGAAGAAGCGACCGAAGACGGCGGTCAGGAGAATGGCCGCCGCGAAGAAGATCACGCCGGCGTTGACCACTCCATCCCGCCCGAGGGCCATCGCCTCGGAGGGCTCCACCGGCGTCACCGTACGGCCAGCGATCAACCAGTGGGTGATGTGCAGGGCGATGATCACGTGGACCGCGAGGAGCACCCCCGCCCGCCAGCGCGAGCGCCGCGAGGACCGCATCGGCGAACCGGACGACGGAACCACCGGGAGCTTGGCCACCCGATCACGCTACCGGAACGAGGCGGACAACGCCACCAAGGGAAGCCCGCTTCGCCCAACCCTCGCCCGGCCAAGAATTATCCCTTCATATAAGTATCTCTTCAGAATTTGACTCTCATGAGATAGTCTATTTACTTTTCAGAATTATCTCAGCGATCCGCGAGGTAACTGAGCGATGAAGACACGGACCCTCTTGGCGTTACTCCTCGCGGCCCTGGGACTACAGGCCGGGGCAAGTCTTGCTGAAGATCGTTGCCGGACCCTGATGGCAGAAGGAGAGAAGCTGCGCAGTGATGGTCTCCAACCAGAAGACCGGAGGCGTGGTGAAGACCTGATCAGGCAAGCCAAACAGGCTTGCCGATTGAAGGGAGTTTCCGCAGAGGCAATGGCAGAAGCGAGTCTCGCCGCGGCCTCACTCCTCCCGGACCAACAGAGCCTCGACGAAATCCACTCGGTGATCGAAACGCTGCAGTTCGAGTCCCCGAATAGCGAGATCCTTCCCAAGGCCATGATCGAGCTGGCGAACGTTTATTTCCAGCTTGACCGCCTGGAAGAAGGTCGACAGCTCGCTCACCAGTCCCTCGAAGAACGAGAGCGCATTTTCGGCACCGATAGCCGCGAGTACATCCGCGGTCTCGCGATCCTGGGGGTCTTTCTGGCGACCTCGGACGGCGGTGGGCCGATTCGCCCCAATCTCGAAGACGGCTATCGCTATGTCCGTGAAGGTGCCCGCCGCGCTCGAGAGCTCTTCGGGACGGGTGATCCTACGACGGTCAGTAATTTGATTCACTACAGATCGGTGCTCGACGAGATGGGCCGCCACGACGAGGCCAAGGCCCTCGACGAGCAGATCCTGCCCTACCTCGACAACATCGACGAAGGCTGGTAGCCGCGCCTACACCAGCACCGGCTCGACCGCTTCGACGAACATGCCCGGCGTGTAGGCGGTGATGCGGCCGGTGAAGGCCGAGGCGGCGACCGTGAGGGGCGACGCCAGGTAGAGGCGGCCGGGGCCGGAACGGCCCTTGTAGTTGCGGTTGATGGCGCTGACGGTGACCTGGTCTTCGTTGTCCGAGACTCCCGGTCCACAGCCGATGCAGGCACCACAGCCGGGCCGGATGAGGGTGACGCCGGCACGCTCGAAGGTCTCGATCATGCCGCGCTCACGGCAGTGGCGCTCCACCGCCTCGGAACCGAACTGAATCAGGAAGCGCACCCCGTCGGGCACCCGCATGCCGGCGGCGACCGCCTCTTCGACCACCCGATGGTAGAACTCGAGGTCGTCGATCTTGCCGGCGGTACAGCTTCCGCCGTAGGCGATCTCCACCGGCACATCGCCGAGGTCGCGAATGAAGGCGCCGTTGGTGGGATCGGAAGGAATGCCGCGATCGGGATCCCCGGGATGGGCGACCATTGGCCGGATCACCGAAAGATCGATGGTGTAAACGCCGCCGGCGTACTCGGCGCCTTCGTCCGGCTCCACCGTCCGGGCCCTGAGGCGCTCGAGATCGACTCCCGGTCGCCACTCCTCCAGCCAGCGGAAGGTCTCTTCGTCGGCCAAGCAGATGGCGGTGCGAGCGGCGCATTCCGTGGCCATGTTGGTGAGCGTCGCGCGCTCGTCCATGGAGAGCGCCGACAGCCCCGGCCCGGTGAACTCCATCACCCGGTTGAGGGTCTTCTGAGGCTTGGCGTACTCGAGCAGGATCATGAGCATCAGGTCCTTCGCCGTCACCCCTTCGGCGAGCTCGCCGACCAGCTCGAAACGGATCGACTCGGGGACCTCCACCTGAGTGAAGCCGGCGTGGATCAGGTTGGCGTACTCGGTGGCACCGACGCCCCAGGTGAGGGCGTTGTTGACCCCGCCCATGCAGGTGTGACTGTCGGTCGCCTGGATGAAGTCACCGGGCTCGATGAGGGCTTCGCGGGCGACCTCGTGGCAGATTCCCGGGGACACCTTGTCCTTGGCCGAAAAGTCCTGTGTCTCGGTATGGCGCTGAAAGTCGCGCTGCAGATCGCGCAGCACCTGGATCTTGTCTACGAAGGGGCGCATCTTGGGCACCTCGTCGGCGTAGATCAGGTGGTCTTCGAAGACTGCGAACTTGCCGGGATTGGGGAGCTGATAGTCGGCGCCGTACTCGCTCTCCAGGAAATAGTGCACCTGGGCGGTGGTGAACTCGTGCGAATAGCCGCCGTCGACCTCCACCACCACCGCATCGCCGGGCTTGACGAAGCGCTTCCCTTCGCCGACCCCCACCAGATGGCGAGCGAGCAGCTTTTCGGCCATGGTCATGGGCCGCGGCCCGGTCCGGTGCGGGGGCAGCTCGATCTCGCCCGCCGCCAGGGCCTTCGAGAAGGCGAACAAGCCTCCCGCCTGCACCACCTGCTGGGTGATCGGATCGTAGTCGCGGTAGAAGTCCTCGAGCGCGATACCCTCGCCACGCTGCAACCGCGAGAGCATGGCGTGGTCGCCCATCAACACCCCTTGGTTGATGTTGTTGCGGGCATGAATCGGGGCGAAGGACTCGGCGATGGCCAGCCGAATGCCGCTCCACTTCTCCGCCTGCACCGCCGTTTCGCGGGAGCTTCCGACGCCCTTGCGCAGCCCCGAAACGATCACCTCGAAGCCCCCGTCGCGCAAGGCGTCGCGCCCGAACAACCGCTCACCATCGACGATCAGACCGGCATAGGCATCCCGGGCGATGTCTTCCGGCTTGTGCGAGAAGCACACCCAGGCCGGGGTCATGGCGTCGGTATTGATGTCGTCCAGCAGATCGTCGACGGAGAGATCATCCATCGAGAGATCGAGCTCACCGGCGAGCTGCCGCCGGATGAGCTCCGGATCCTTGGTCATGAACAGGACCCGTTTGCCGGGCGTCAATCGAAACGTCTCGGGAGGCTTCAAGCGCGACTCCGAAGCAAGTTGGGGTGTCCAAGAATGCCCGGCAGGAGTGCCGGGGTGACACGACCGTCACATTCTAGCATCCAGCCGATGGCGTTCCCGGAGTCCATAATGGACCACTAAAGATGGGCTCAACGGCGCTCCGGGAAGCCGTTTCGCAGCTCCTCAGAACCTCGCCGCCGGCGGCTCGACGGCCCTGACGACATTACGGACGCGGGGCGCGAGGGGCCTTCTCCACGGGCTGCTAACCTACCGGCAAGCGATGCGCCAGACACCTCCGACCGTCGAATCCCTCACTCAGGGCATTGCGCCCTTCGTGCCCTTGCTGCTGACGGTGGCCGCCTCCGCTCTCGTCCTCTGGGTGGCCCACTGGCTGTTCCTCGGTCGCCAGCGGAAGATGGGCAACGAACGCAAATTCGCCCGCCAGCTGGTGATGCTCGGCCTCACCCTGGCCGCGATGGTGACGATCATCCTGACGCTGCCGGTCAGCGAGTCGATGCGCAATCAGGTGCTGGGGCTCTTCGGCTTGGTCGTGTCGGGAATCATCGCCTTCTCCTCCACGACGGTGACGGCCAATCTGATGGCGGGCCTGATGCTGCGCGTCACCCAGCCGTTCCGCACCGGTGATTTCGTCGAAGTCGACGGCCAGTTCGGACGGGTCGCCGAACGCGGTCTCCTCGACACCGAGATCCAGACCGAGCATCGCGAGCTCATCGCCCTGCCCAACACGCTGTTGATTCGAGAGCCGGTGTCGGTGGTACAGAAGTCCGGCGCCATCGTCTCGTGCTCTTTGTCCCTGGGCTACGACATCCATCACCGCCGGGTCGAATCGGCACTGATGGATGCCGCCCACAGCTGTGGCCTGGAAGACCCCTTCGTCCACGTCCTCTCCCTCGGCGACTTTTCCATCAACTACCGCGTCCACGGCCTGCTGCGCGAGGTCAAAGGCCTGTTGACGGCGCGCTCGGACCTGCGTCGTAAAGTGCTCGACACCCTACACGGCAAAGGCATCGAAATCGTCTCGCCGACCTTCATGAACCAGCGCCAGGTCCACTCCGAGGCTGCGGTCCTGGCAGAGCCCCCGCCTCTCGCCATCGACGAGTCCGCCGGCCGCGCCGCAGCCGGCCGCGCCGAAGCCATCGTCTTCGACAAGGCGGAGGCTGCCGAGCGCCTCGAGGAGGAGGCCGATCTGCTGCGTCAGGAGATCGCCGGCCTCGATCAGGCGAAGGCCGAGCTGCCGCCGGAAGAGCAGGAAGACGCCCTCGGCCGACTCGCCGAGATTCGCCAGCGCCTCGCCGAGCTGGCAGCCGAGAGCTCACCCAAGAGCTCCGAATCCTGACGCCTCTGATCGGCCGCCGGATCGATCTCGCCGCCATCTCCTCGCCTCGACCAGCAGCCCCCATGATCGCCCTCGGTGTGCTCTACGTCTTCGCCGAGCCGGACCCGGAGCACCAGCGGTAGCACCTTTCCCGGCCGAACTGCGCTACTGTCGCAACCGAACCTCCTACCCGCGAGAATTACGTGACCAAGGCCAGCCTCGTCGACTTCCTCCCGGATTCCCCGCTGCAGGACGCGGACGAGATCCTCGAACGTTTTCTCGACTGGGTCGGGGCCGTCGGCTTCGAGCTCTATCCGGCCCAGGAAGAGGCCATCCTCGAGCTGGTGGCGGGCCGCCACGTGGTCCTCAATACGCCCACCGGCTCGGGCAAGTCGCTGGTCGCCCAGGCCCTGCAGTTCAAGGCCGTTTGCGAGGGCCGCACCTGCTTCTACACCAGCCCGATCAAGGCCCTGGCGAGCGAGAAGTTCTTCTCCCTGTGCGACGAGTTCGGAGCCGACCGGGTGGGTATGCTCACCGGCGACGCCTCGATCAATCCCGAGGCGCCGGTGCTGTGCTGCACCGCCGAGGTGCTCTCCAACATGGCCCTGCGTCGCGGTGAGGAGCTCGATGCGCCCTACGTGGTGATGGACGAGTTCCACTACTACTCGGACAGCGAGCGCGGCGTCGCCTGGCAGGTGCCGCTGATCACCCTGCCCCACACCACCTTTCTGCTGATGTCGGCGACCCTCGGCAACGTCGCCCCGATCACCGAGCGCCTGGAGGCCTTCAGCGGCCGTTCGGTCGCCCACGTCACCTCCGCCGAACGGCCGGTCCCCCTCGACTTCGAGTACCGCGACACGCCCTTGACGGAGACCGTCCAAGCGCTCCTCGACGGCGGCAAGGCGCCGATCTACATCGTCAACTTCACCCAGCGCGACGCCGCCGAGCTCGCCCAAAGCCTGACCAGCCTGAAACCGGCGAGCCGCGAAGAGCGCGACGCCGTCTGGCAAGCCCTCGGCGACTTCCGCTTCGACACCCCCTACGGCAAAGATCTGCGCCGTTTCCTGGGTTTCGGTGTCGGGGTGCACCACGCCGGATTGCTGCCGAAATACCGGCTGACCGTCGAGCAGCTCGCCCAGCAGGGCCTCCTCAAGGTCATCTGCGGTACCGACACGCTGGGAGTCGGAGTCAACATCCCGATTCGCACGGTGCTATTCACCAAGCTCGCCAAGTACGACGGTCAGAAGGTCGGCATCCTGTCGGTGCGCGACTTCCAACAGATCGCCGGCCGCGCCGGACGCAAGGGCTTCGACGACCACGGCAGCGTGGTGGCGCAGGCCCCGGAGCACGTCATCGAGCGCCAGCGCATCGCCAACAGCGCCGCCAGCGCCAAGGCCAAGCGCAAGAAGATGGCGAAGAAGAAGGGTCCCGGCAAAGGCGACGTCTCCTGGACCAAGGAGACCTTCGAAAGCCTGCAGAGCCGGCCGCCGGAAACCCTGCAATCACGTTTTCGCATCACCCACGGCATGATCCTCGACCTGGTGCAGCGGGACGCCGAGCTCGACGATCCGGAACGCCGCAACTTCGCCGCCCTGCGCGAGCTGATCGCCGCCAGCCACGATGACGAAGGCAGCAAGAAACGCCACCTGCGGGACGCCGCCGAACGCATCCGCTCCCTCGGCCGGGCGGGAGTCCTGCGGCTGCGGCGGGACACCGATTCGAGCTACCTGTGGGTGGTCGTGGACCACGAGCTGCAGGAGAATTTTTCGCTCCATCAAGCCCTGTCCCTCTATCTGGTGGAAGCCCTCGGCAGCCTCGATCCGGAGGACGAGCACTACCCGGTGCTGGTGCTGACCTTCGTCGAATCGATCCTCGAGGATCCGCGGGTGGTGCTCTACCGGCTGCAGGACAAAGCGCGCGAAGAGGCGATTGCGCGCATGAAGGCCGAAGGCATCGACTACGAGGAGCGCATGGAACGCCTCGAGGAGGTCACCCACCCGAAGCCCGACGCCGAGCGCATCTACGAGACCTTCAACGCCTTCCGGCGCCTCCATCCCTGGGTCCGGGGCGAGGCCATCCGGCCCAAGGCGGTGGGCCGCGAGATGTTCGAGGGCTACTTGTCCTTTGCCGACTTCGTGCGCCGCTACGGCCTGGCGCGCAGCGAGGGCGTGCTGCTGCGCTACCTGTCCCAGCTCTACAAGACCTTGGCCCAGAGCGTCCCGGAGAAGTACAAGACCGAGGGCGTGCTCGACATTCAGTCCTTCTTCCGCACCCTCCTCGAGCGCGTCGACACCAGCTTGATCGAGGAATGGGAGAGCATGCTCCATCCGGAGCTGGTGTTCGACGCCACCGGCGAGCGAGCCGGCGAGAAAGAGAAGGCCAAGGAAGAGCTCCGTCTCTACGAGCTATTCCACGACCCCAAGGCCTTCACCGCCCGGGTGCGGGCCGAGATCCACCATCTGGTGCGCGCCCTGGCGCAGCAGGACTGGGAGACCGCCGCTGGCTGCGTGCGCGCCGCCGATGGCCAGGAGCCATGGACCGCCGAACGCTTCGAAGACACCTTGGCGCCCTTCCTCGACGAGTACGAGGAGGTGCTCTTCACGCCTCCGGCGCGCCAGGCCCACTGGACTCGCATCGAGGCCCTCGGGCCGCGCCAGTGGCAGGTTCAGCACACCCTCCTCGACCCCGCCGACGACAACTTCTGGCACCTCACCGGCAAGGTCGACCTGCGGCAGGACGGGAGCTGGGAAGGGCCGCTTCTGCGCCTCGAGTCGATCGGCGAGTAGCAGCCCGGACGCCAGCTCTCCGCACCACGAAGGCGGGTCGGCCCCGCCGTAGGCGTTTTTCGCGGTCGTTTGTTAACGCCGACCCAAGGGCTCAGTAGTAGCTCATGAAGGTCGCGCTC
Source organism: Acidobacteriota bacterium (assembly GCA_039028635.1). Lineage (NCBI taxonomy): Bacteria > Pseudomonadati > Acidobacteriota > Acidobacteriota bacterium. The sequence continues at coordinate 34,294 of JBCCHV010000047.1, read as the reverse complement.
AATCCCCACCTCCGAGCGCGGCGACGACAAAGGAGCTGCTGAGCCACCATGAATCAAGTCTTCGATGTTCTCGGTCCGATCATAGTGATCTTCTTCATCGCCTGGACGGTGCGCGGGTTCATCCAATACCGCCAAGCAAAGGCGGCCATCGATCGCCGGGCCGAGTTGCAGAACCGCCTGCTCGACAAGTTCGACACCGCCGAGAACCTCCAGGTCTTTTTGCAGAGCGACTCGGGCGCCAAGTTTCTCGAATCGGCCACCCTCGAGAAGGGCAATCCCTTCGGTCGCATCCTGGGTTCGGTGCAGGCGGGCTTGATCCTGCTCGTCGGCGGTGCCGCTTTCTACGCGCAGCGCAATGTCGTCGAGGGCGCCTACGAAGGCTTCTCCTTCATCGGCACACTGGGGATGGCCCTCGGAATCGGCTTCCTCCTCTCGGCGGTCGCCTCCTACCGCCTATCGCAGAAGTGGGGCCTCCTCGACCAGAGGCCTCCCGTAGACTAAGTACCGATGATCGCTGCCGCCTTGCTCGAGCGCCATCACCGCACGACCGCCGCCGAAGTCCGCCGGCCTGCGGGTCCAATGGATGAACAGCGCTTCCGCGCCTTTCACCGCCGGACCTGTGGCCCCTTGTGGGCATATCTCAGCCGAGCCTGCGGCGACCGCAGCCTCGCCGACGACCTGACTCAGGAGTCCTATCTGCGCTTCCTGGGCTCGAGCTTCGAGCCGGAGAGTGATCTCCATGCGCGGCGATACCTGTTCCGCATCGCCAGCAACCTGCTGCGAGATCGCCTGCGGCGACGGCGGCACGAGGGTCCGCCGCCGGAGGGCGCTGTCGAACCCCGCACACCGGCACTGGAACCCGGCGAACGCATCGACCTCGACCGAGCCCTGCGAGGCTTCAAGGAACGCGACCGTCAGGTGCTCTGGCTGTGCCACGTCGAGGGTGTCCCTCATCACGAGATCGCCGAGATGCTCGGCCTGGCCCCAGCGAGCGTCCGGGTCATCGCCTTCCGGGCGCGAAAGAAGCTCGCTCGCATCCTCCGAGCGGAGCCACCGGCAACGGGTTCCAAGCCGTGAGCGCCTCTCCTTGCCCACGCAGCGACGAGCTACTGGTCGCTCTTCAGGCAAAAGGTCCCAGCGAGGACCTCAGCCGCCATGCGGAAGGCTGCCTCGACTGCTCCGATCTGTTGCTGGTACACCAGCAACTGGCCTTCGATGCCCGCGAGCTCGCCGCCGAGCAACCGAGCTTCGATGCCCGTGCCCTGTGGTGGATGGCGCGGCTCGAAGGTCGCGAGGAGCGGGCCCGTCGAGCCACCTGGACGATCCACCTCTGCGAGCGCCTGGGCCTCGCCTTCGCCCTCGGCCTTCTGCTCCTGGGGTTTCAGTGGCAGGGCCCGGCGCTGCTCCGCTGGATGCTTCAAGTCCTCGACGGGCCATCCTCCCTGGTCGACAGCCACGGAGCCTTCACCGCCTTCATCCTGGTGACCTTGGCGGTGGCAGCCCTCGGACTCGCCGACAGCCACTCTGAGACCTGAGGCCGGCTCAAACGCGTTCGACCCGCGCGATGTAGCAGCCGGCTTCGCCGTTGCGGAGATGGACGTAGTCGACCTCGTCATCCGCCAGCATCGAGCTCAGAGTGGTCTCGATCTCGGACTGGGCAGGCCTCTCACGGACCATCAGCCAGCGGTCGCGACCGTAGCCTTCGAGGACCAACGGCAGAGAGCGAAGCTCGTTGGGGAACCCCGGCCCAGCGAAAGCCGAGCACTCGTCCTCGTGGATGAAGACCGGACCCGGCGAGGGGTAGTCGACGAGGCCGGCGAAGGCATCGAAAGTGAATAGAATTCGGTTTTCCCTTTCCTGACGAAACTGTTTCAGACAAGAACGACAAGGGCCATAGCCGGTCGCTGGCTCGACCTGAGCCTGGTGGCCGTAGCCGGGCGCCCGGCCGGTTTCTCGTACAGCTCGGGAAAGCTCTTCCGGCAGGGCCACGACTCGAAAGCTCGACATGATTTCACTCCCTTCTAGGACTCGGTCGCGAGATTGCCACCCAGCCCGACGAGCTTGCCGTGCCGATCCAGCGGGAACCACCCGATTGTTGCCTTCGACTATGCTGGAGCCCGCCCGCTACCAGCCACGGACCGAGCGATGAAGAACGATCTCGAGCTTCGCCTAGCCACCACGTCCGACGTCGCGACCCTCGCCGACCTCGGCGCCCGCACCTTCCGCGACGCCTTCGCCGCCGACAATGATCCGGACGATCTCGAGCGCTACCTCGCCACCGCGTTCTCGCCGGCTCAGGTGGCTCGCGAGCTGGCGGACCCGGGAGCGACCTTTCTGTTGGCGTGCGATCCCGGCGCGGAGAGAACGCCCCTCGGGTACGTCAAGCTGCAAGCCGGTGGCCGCTATCCCTGCCTCGGAGGGCGTCGTCCGGTGGAGCTGGTTCGCCTCTATGTCGAGAGCAGCGCCATCGGCACCGGCTGCGGCTCGGCCCTGATGGCCGCCTGCCTCGCCGAGGCGCGCCGGCAAGGCTTCGACCGCCTCTGGCTGGGAGTGTGGGAGCACAATCCGCGCGCCATTCGTTTCTATGAACGCTGGCACTTCGAAGTGGTCGGAGATCACGAGTTCCTGCTCGGCAGCGACCGCCAACGGGATCTGCTGATGGAGCGGCCGACGGCGGAAATGGAAATGCCGACGTCCTCGCCAGCGTAAAGAGACTTCGGAAGGGAGAATCGCTTGCGCCACATCGAATACCACGTCGCCACCTCCATCGACGGCTTCATCGCCCATCCCGACGGCAGCTGGGACGGCTTCCTCCAGGAAGGTCCTCACGTCGCCGATTACCTGGCATCCTTCGAGCGCTACGACACCGTGCTGATGGGGCGCCACACCTACGAAGCCGGCCTACGCCAGGGCGTCACCAACCCCTATCCCCAGCTCGTCAGCTTGGTCTTCTCGCGCCGCCTCGAGGCCAGCCCGGATCCCGCCGTCGAGCTGGTGAAAAGCGACGCGGCGGCCCGAGTTCGAGAGCTCAAGGAACGGCCCGGCAAGGCGATCTACCTCTGCGGCGGCGGGCGCCTGGCCTCGAGCCTGCTGGCCGCAGGCCTCCTCGACGAGCTGGTCTTGAAGCTCAACCCGGTGGTCTTCGGCGATGGCATTCCGCTGTTCTCGGAACGCCACCACCAGGCCCTCGACCTCACCCACCACCAGGTCTACGACAACGGAGTCCAGCTCCTGCACTACCGCTTCCGGAACTAGCGGCTAAGGGCACGCGACTCCTCGAAGCTGCCCCATTCTGGCCACATCCGGCAGTCACCATGGCTGCATGAGCGGGCGAGCGAAAACGACTCTCTGGCTGGCGGCGATCCTCGCCACCATGGTCACGTCCCTGGCCGGAGCCAGCCTGTTGCAGAGCGGCATACTGCGCCTCAACTATCCCAACCGCATCGAGTACCCGGTACGCGGCCTCGACATCTCTCACCACCAGGGCGAGATTCTCTGGCAGGAGCTGCCGCGACCGCTGGTGCAGTTCCTCTTCATCAAGGCGTCCGAAGGGGGCGACTTTCGGGACCCGGCCTTCGACACCAACCGGCAGGCGGCAAGCGACCGCGACATCCCCTGGGGGGCCTACCACTTCTTCACCTTCTGCCGCGATGGCGCAGAGCAGGCCGAGAACTTTCTCACCGTCCCCGGTTTCCACGCCGCCGATCTGCCGCCGGTGATCGACGTCGAGCTCGGTGGCAACTGCAAATCCTGGCAGAGCGTCGCCGATGTGCGCCGCGACCTGCGAGCGATGATCACCCGGGTCGCAGAAGGCAGCGGCCGCCGCCCCATGCTCTACGTCACCCGCGAGGCCTACGACCACATTCTGAGCCCTGACCTGCGTCGCCACGACCTCTGGGTAAGAGACGTCTTCCGGCCGCCTCGCTGGGCCGACGCCGAGGGCTGGCTGTTCTGGCAGTACGGCAACCGCGGTCGCATCGACGGCATCTCGGGACACGTCGACCTCAACGTCTTCCGCGGCAGCCGTGATGAGTTCCTGAAGCTGATCGCGGCGAGCCCGCCGGCACGAAAAAAGGCGGACCCGAAGGTCCGCCTTTCGTCTTGGCGTGCCGGAGACCGGCCCGCCCCCGCTCGCTGAGGTCTAGCCGCGGCGAACGATGTAGAGACCAGCACCGCCCAGGGCCACCAGCAGGAGCAGCAAGCCCCAGGTGCCGAGGGTCGGAATCTCGAGCACCGAGCCAACCCCGACGATCGCCGTCGACGAGTTGTCGGCGGTCAGCGGATCGGCGTTGTCGGCGGTCACCATGGCGGTGTTCATGACGTCGCCGGTGGTGCCCGGATTGATGTCGACGGTGATGTTGCACATCGCCGAAGCGCCGTTGGCGAGAGGACCGACATTCCAGGTCCACGGCGGCACGTCGAGGGCGCCGCAGTCGTCGCTGACGTAGGTCACCTCGGCCGGCAGCATGTCCGTCACCACCACGTTGACCGCATCGGCAGGACCGTTGTTGGTCACCGTGACGGTGTAGACGATCTGGTTGCCGAAGACCTCACCGGTCTTCGTGATGGCGAGATCGGCCTCCATCGGCGGCACCGGCGCGTTCAGGCAGAAGACGTGGTCCGAAGGCACCGGAGCCGCGTTCTGATCGGCGGTGTTGTCGTAGGTGGCGTTGTTGATCTCGTCGAGCCACAGGAAGAGACACTGGTTACCACCCGGCGTGCTGGCGCCGGTCTGGCGCTGAATGCCGATCCAGGCGGCATCGGTGACGTCCGTCGGCGGAATCGTCACGTCCCACTCGAAGATGGTGGTGAAGGCGAAGGGAATGCCGGTGTTGGTGATCGACGCCGGAGTTCCCACCACCGATGCGATGACGGCGCCCGGCGTGCCGGCGTTGTCTTCCGAAAAGATGATGTTGAACGGCGTGTTGGCCGTGTCGTCGTCGGTGCAGGGACCGAGGAAGCCGGCGTTGAACTCAGCCGAGATGCCCCAGAAGCGAACGCCCTCGGCCACACCCTCGGTGAGGGCCGTGATGGTCGAGCCGCTGACAAAGGCCTCGGAGGTCAGGAAGGCGGCCTCGACGTCCGAGGTCCGCGCGGTGTTGAAGTTGGCGGTGTCGATCGGCTGTTCGTAATCACTGAAGCCAGTGCACGCCGGACCACCCAGCGGGCTCGGCACGATCGCGCCGTCATGGGTGAGCTTGCTGGCGTCCTGCGCCAAAATCGGAGCAGCCATCAGCGCGGCAACAGCCAAAACGACGGCAACCTGTCCCAGAATTCGGGTTCTATCCTTGTTCACATTTCCTCCCACGTCTCGGGTTCGTTACGAGCCCTGGCCCGAAACCTGGGCCGGCCCCTTCTCGTTCGCCTGCCAGAAAAAACTCATGGCAAATTCTGCACACAGAAATCCAACAAGAGATTCTAGTAATCGCAGAACGGTCGCAAATTGTGGCGTCGAAGTCAAGCCTTTCAGAGGATGAACGACGATTCCAGGGGAGCCCCGAATTCTCCCCCGGGGCGCGGCGAGGGGATTGAAAGAGGCCGTGGTTTCACCCCATCGCCGAAGACTGGTGACAAGATCGGGCTAGTATGCCGAAGGCGGTCGCCTCTCGGCGATCATTCCGTCACCTCCGGAGAATCTCGATGAGCCTCGCAGCCTCCCGTTCCGCCATGGAGCGGCCCAAGACCACCCTCGCCAGCTGGCTCCTGCTCACCGCCGTCCTGGTGCTGATCGCGCTCCTGCCTTCCCTCTGGCCGGAGCGCTTCTCGCCGCTCCACGGCGTTCGGGTCGACACCAACCCCGAGAACATGCTGCAAGCCGACGAGCCGGTGCGGATCTTCCATCGCCAGATGAAAGAGGCCTTCGATCTGCACGATCTGGTGGTGGTGGGGGTGGTCAACGAGAGCCACCCCCAAGGCGTTTTCAACGCCGCATCCTTGGGCCGCGTCTGGGAGCTGACGGAGTTCGCCAAGACGCTCCGTGGCGAGGCCATCGGCCAGACCGACCCGCGCGCCGGCGTGGTCGAGGTCGACCTGATCGCGCCGTCGACGGTCGACGCCATCGAGCCCATTGGCCCCGGCACCCTGCGCTTCGAGTGGCTGATGGCAGAGCCACCGGCGGACGATGCCGAGGCCGCCGAGATCCGCCGCCGGGCGCAGCGCGTTCCCTTCCTGCAGAACACCTTGGTTTCAGGCGATGGCAAGGCCCTCGGTCTCTACCTCCCGCTGACCTCGAAGGAGCTCAGCTACCAGGTCTATCGCCGCCTCCAGGAGCGCATCGCGAGCTTCGACGGCAACGACCAGTTCTTCGTCACCGGCCTGCCGGTGGCGGAGGACACCTTCGGCGTCGAGATGTTCATCCAGATGGCGATCTCGGCCCCCTTGGCGATGCTGGTCATCTTCCTCCTGATGTGGTTCTTCTTCCGCCAGCTCAGGCTGATCGCCTCGCCCTTGTTGGTGGCGATGCTGGCGGTCATGTGCACCATGGCCCTGCTCATCGCCAGCGGCCAGGTGATCCACATCATGAGCTCGATGATCCCGATTTTCGTGATGCCGATCGCCGTCCTCGACGCGGTTCACATCCTCTCCGAGTTCTTCGATCGCTATCGCCGTGACGGCGACCGCCGGCAAATCCTCGGCGAGGTGATGGCCGGCCTCGCCCGCCCCATGCTCTCCACCTCCCTGACCTCGGCAGCGGGCTTTGCCTCCCTCGCCCTGACGCCGATTCCCCCGGTGCGGGTATTCGGCATCTTCGTCGCCATTGGCATCTTGCTCGCCTGGCTGATGACCATCACCCTGGTACCGGCCTACATCCTGTTGATGCCGGCCTCGGCCTTGGAGCGCTTCGGAGCCGCCGCCCGCAGCCGCGACCGTCGCCCCCTGGGCGACTCGACCCGCGTCGGCCGCGCCATCCTGGCGCTGGGCCGGTTCGCCCAACGGCGCTCGGCCGCCATTCTGGTCGCCACCCTCGGCCTCGGCCTGCTCTCCGCCTGGGGAATTCAGCGCATCGAGGTCAACGACAATCCGATTCGCTGGTTCCGCGCGGCGCACGAGATTCGGCAATCGGACCGCGTCCTCAACGAGCACTTCGCGGGCACCTACACCGCCTACCTGGCGCTCACTCCGGCCGAGGGCGTCGCGGCCCCTCCGCAAGGTGCCCCAGTCGCCGAACCAGTCGCCGAACCAGACACCGAACCTGATATCGCCCCGGGTGACGCCCCAGTCGATGCCACCGAGCCAAGCCTGCCGGCGGGCCTCGGCGGGGCCGACACCAGCGCAGGCGAGCCGGAGCTGCCCGCGGGCCTCGGTGGCAGCCCCGAGGCCACCGCCGAACCCGTCGCAGCGGTGGCGACGGCCGCCTCCGACGAGACCTTCAAGGACCCGACAGCGCTGGCCTACCTCGAAGACCTGCAGCAGGCCCTCCTCGGCACCGGCATCGTCGGCAAATCGAACTCCCTGGCGGACATCGTCAAGACAGTTCATCGCGACCTGCACCAAGGCCAGCCGGAGGAGCTGCGCATTCCCGACTCGGCGGCCGCCGTCGCCCAGACCCTGGTGCAGTACGAGAGCAGTCACCGTCCCGGCGATCTGTGGCACTTCGTCACTCCCGACTACCGCGCCGCCAATCTCTGGGTGCAGCTCAAGAGCGGCGACAACCAGGACATGGCGGCGGTGGTCCAGGCAGTGGCCGACCACGTCGCCGCCCATCCGCCGCCGGCAGGACTCGAGGCCCACTGGTTCGGTCTCACCTACATCAACGTCATCTGGCAGGAGAAGATGGTCCTCGGCATGCTCAAGGCATTCCTGGGCAGCTTCCTGGTCATCCTCTTGATGATGACCCTGTTCTTCCGCTCGCTGCTCTGGGGCCTGCTGTCGATGATTCCCCTCACCCTGACCATCGCCATGGTCTACGGCCTGATCGGCTGGATCGGCAAGGACTACGACATGCCGGTGGCGGTACTGTCCGCCCTCGCGCTCGGTCTGGCGGTCGACTTCGCCATCCACTTCCTGACCCGTTCACGGGCGAGCTACCAACGCTTCGGCAACTGGCGCCAGACCTCCGCCGACGTCTTCGAGGAGCCGGCCCGCGCCATCGCGCGCAACGTGGTGGTGATCGCCGCCGGCTTCACGCCGCTGCTGCTGGCACCGCTGATTCCCTACAATACGGTCGGAGTGTTGCTGGCGATGATCCTGGTCATCTCCGGCTTCGCCACCTTCCTGGTGCTACCGGCCGCCTTGGGCACCTTCGAAGGACGGTTCTTCCCAGCCCGCGAGACCTCGAAATGACCCGATTCGCCTTCTCTCTTCTGCTCGTCCTCGCCATCCTGTGGGCGCCCGGCGCCGCGGCAGCCGACGAAGCCACGCCGAGCCTCGCCGAGATCGTCGAGAAGACCAACCATGTCGCCTACTACCAGGGTCAGGACGGCCGCGCCGTCGCTTCGCTGACGATCACCGACGGCAAAGGCCGGGTGCGCCGCAAGGACTTCACCATTCTGCGCCGCGACCAAGGCTCCGAAGACGGCGCCCAAAAGCTCTACGTCTACTTCGACCAGCCGGCCGATGAGCGCGGCGTCACCTTCCTGGTGTGGAAGCACCTCGGCAAGGACGACGACCGCTGGCTCTACCTGCCGGCCCTCGACGTCCAGAAGCGCATCGCCGCCTCCGACGAGCGCACCAGCTTCGTGGGCTCCCACTTCTTTTACGAGGACGTCTCCGGCCGCGGCATCGACGAGGATCATCATCGGCTGATCGAGACGACGGCCAATTACTACGTCCTCGAGAACACTCCCAAAGACCCCAAAGCCGTCGAGTTCGACCGCTTCACCATGTGGATCCACAAGGCGAGCTTCATCCCGGTGGAAATCAAGTTCGAGCAGGACGGCAACGTCTACCGCACCCTCAAAGTGCTCGCCGTGGAAGACATCCAGGGCAAGAAGACGGTCACCAAGATGAAGATGAGCGACCAGCGCATCGGTGGCCACACGGTGCTCGAGTACTCGCAGGTGGACTACGACCTCGGCCTGCCCGAAGAGATCTTCTCGGAGCGCTACCTGCGCAATCCACCGCGCCAGCACCTGCCCTGACGATGCGCCGGCTCGCCGTGATTCTGCTGCTCCTGGGCAGCATCGGCGCCGCCGCCCAGGAGGCTCCCCCGGAACCGACCCCGGCGGATTCCCCGGCGCCAGTCACAGCCCCAGAATCCGCCGCAGAACCGGCCCTGCCACCTGGGCTCGCCGGCCCCGACGGCGAGAGCCCTCGAGACCAGCCCGAGGAGGCGACGGAACCGGAGCTGCCGGCCGGCCTCGGCGCCGGCCAGGAGCCGGCCTTGCCGGGCGGCCTGGGCGACGAACCGGCCCTGCCCAGCGGCCTCGGGGAAGACCCGAGCCCGGCCCCGGCGCCCGCCTCCAAAGGCGACTGGATGGATCGCGTGCGGCTGCTCTGGGAAGCGCGCTATGGCTCGCGCCTCGACAATGATCCGGCGCAGCGAGACGACCTCACCCTCCTCGAGACCCGCCTGCAGCTAGCGGCCGAGAAGGCCTGGTCGCGGCATGTCCTCGAGGCCCGCGTCGACCTGCTGGCGGATGGCCTCGAGAGCGGCCTCGAGAGCGACCTGCGCCAGTTGCGCTGGACCTGGCGGGCGAGCGACGCCCTCGACCTCCAGGTCGGGCGTCAGATCCTCACCTGGGGCACCGGCGACCTGCTGTTCATCAACGACCTCTTTCCCAAGGACTGGCAGTCCTTCCTCCTCGGACGCAAGACCGAGTACCTCAAGGCGCCTTCCGACGCCCTGCGCCTCGGCTGGTTCACCGAGCGCGGCAACGTCGAAATCGTCTACACGCCGCAGTTCGACCCGGACCGTTTCATCACCGGCGAACGCCTGAGCTTCTTCGATCCCGCCAGCGGCAGCCGCCGAGGGCGGGACCAGCGCCTGCGCACCGCGCCACCAGACGACCTCTGGCAGGACGACGAGATCGCCCTGCGGCTGAGCGACGGCATCGGTTCCTGGGAGGTCGCTCTCTATGGCTACTCGGGTTTCTGGAAGAGTCCCGCCGGATTCGATCCCAACAGCGGCCGCGCCACCTTTCCGCGCCTCGCCGTCTGGGGTGCCAGCGCCCGCGGGCCCTGGGGCCGCGGCATCGCCAGCTTCGAGGCCGGTTGGTACGACTCGCGGGACGATGCCGATGGCGGCGATCCGACCGTCGCCAACGGTGAGCTACGCGCCCTCGCCGGCTACGAGCTCGAGCTCGGCCGTGAGCTCACCGGCGGCCTGCAGCTCTACGCCGAGCAGCTGCTCGACCACGACGCCTATCGGCGCACCCTGCCGGCCGGCGTTCCCGCCCGTGACGAGACCCGCCTGCTGGTCACCGTGCGCCTCACGCAACGGCTGCGCCAGCAAACCGTTCGCCTCTCTCTGTTCACCTTTTGGAGCCCCACCGACGAAGACGCCTACCTGCGGCCGCGCCTCGAGTTCGACCTCGGCGACCGCTGGCGCTTCGAGCTCGGCGGCAACCTCTTCCTGGGCACCGAGCCGCACACCTTCTTCGGCCAGTTCGAGGACAACAGCAGCCTCTACACCGCCTGGCGCTACGCCCGCTGAGTTGGCACCTTGTGTTGTGAGACGGAGGGCAATCCCCTCCTGAAGACGTTTCCTCTCCCAGCCCTGGTGACCGGTAAGTCCAGCGACCCACGAAAATCGAAGGAAATTCGAGGAAGATTCAAAGGCCTCCGCCTCGGCTGACTTGCCAAGGTCCTTCGGACCCAGCGCGGCCCGGAAAGTCCGGCAGTCGAAACGTCAACCGACGAACAAGGAGGACCGATGTCCCGAACCACGGCTCTAGTCTTCACCCTCGCCTGTCTTAGCCTGGCAGCACCCGTCCAAGCCGGTCAGACCCATTCCACCGAGGTGACCTTCTGGGGCACCACCACCTACAATCAACTCGGAATCAATCTCGCCATCTGCAAGAGTGCACTCCAGAGCGACTGCACCTCCTGGGGTAACTCGATCTGTCGTCCGAGTGCACCCGAGCTCCCGCCCAGCCTCCTCAGTGACTTCGACCACGATCTCATCTACCAATCCTGCGGCGCTTCAACCTTCCCCGAGCCTTGCGTCTACTCGTTGTTCTGCAGCCAAACCTGTCGAGTGACCTGTGCCGACGATCCCACCCCACCACCCACTCTCAATCAGTGCGATTACACCAACTCGACCGTCTGCAATGGAGACTGTCCGGGTCGCTTCAACAACAACGGCTCCTGCTTTAACTGGACCTCGATCGCAACCAACTGCTGGATGTGCCGATGTCAGGCGGGCACGCCGGCCTGTGAATGCACCGGCACCTGCAACCAAGGCAATCCCGGGAACGGAACTCCGGAACAAAACGGAGATCCCGAGTGCCCCAACACACCAATCCTGATCGATATGGACGGTCTCGGCTATCGCCTGACCGATGTCAGCAACGGTGCGTTGTTCGATATCGACGCCGATGGCGCCGTCGAGCTGGTGGCCTGGACGGATCCCGCCTCCGGCGACGGCTGGCTTTTCCTCGATCGCAACCAGAACGGACGGATCGACCATGGAGGCGAACTGTTCGGCGACAGCACCGCTCTCATTTCAGGGGAGTTGGCGGAGCATGGATTCGCCGCCCTCGCGGATCTCGACACGCCCTTCCTGGGAGGCAATGGAGACGGCATCATCGACCCCTCCGACGAGCGCTTCTATGAGCTCGGCATCTGGGTCGATGCCAACCACGACGGCGTTTCCGACAAGGGCGAGACAGTAGATCTCTGGGAAGCTGGAATCCTCTGGATCGAGCTCGACTATGTACAACAGAAAAGCCGCGACGAGCACGGCAACTGGTTTCAATATCGCGGCCGGGTCTGGGTCCAGCAAGGCTTGGGAGTCAACCCGCGAGAGATCTACGACGTGATCCTACAGGTCATGCCCTGAATCCCGTCCTTCCGCGACGGGAAGCGGTCGAGCGTTTCCCGTCGCGGGCTCGACCGCCAACCCAGACTAGAGGCGAAACGAAACCGAGTTGAAGAAGCGCAGCTCCTCGAGCTCTCCGGGCAGGGTGGCGTACTCCGCCTCGGGCTGATCGGCGAGCTGGTCGGCGAGGCCCTGGGCTTCCGCCAGGTAGCGCTCGAGCTCGCGATTGCGCTCCTCCTCGCCCGGCGCCGGAGGCGCAGCACCTCGCTCCTGCCGCGCGACGGCGATACCGAAGGCCGGCTCCGGCCGCGCGAAGCCGTCCCGCCGCGACCACACAGCGGTACGCATGTCGAGCTCGTACTGGGGCAGGAAGCGGGACCCGAACTCGGCCACCATCTCGATCGAGCGGCAGAGAAACTCGATCTCCGCAGTGGTCAGGGTGTAGTGCAGACCGATCCGCACCCAGCCCGGCTTGATGCCTTCGAAACCGGCCTGCAGTTGGGCCCGGTAGCGCTCCGAAAGCTCATCGTCGATTCCCAGCAGCCGATGGCCGTAGGGACCGGCGCAGGAGCAACCGGCGCGCGCCTGGACGCCGAAAAGATCGTTGAGCAAGCGCGCCACCAGCTTGGGGTGGAGGAACTTGTCGCCGTGGCGGATGTTGAAGGAGATCACCGCCATGCGCTGCCGAGGGTCGGGATTGCCGAGGACGTGAATCCCCGGATGGGCCAGGAAGCGGTCCATCACCTGCTCGAGGTAGCGGTGCTCGGTGGCCTCGATGGCCTCGAACCCCAGCGTCTCCTTGAGATCCATCGCCAACGCCGCCCGCATCAACTGCAGGATCGGCGGCGTGCCGGCCTTCTCGCGCTCCTCGATATCGCTCAGGTAGTCGTGATCGTGGGGACCGACGTAGTCGACGGTGCCGCCGCCGCTACAGCTCGGCGGCAGGTCGCAGCGGTAGAGGTCGTCGCGGAACAACAGCACGCCGCAGGAGCCCGGACCCCCGAGATACTTGTGGGGCGAGATGAAGATGGCGTCGAAGTAGCTCTCGTCGTCGCGATTCATGTCGATCTCGCAGTACGGAGCCGAGGCGGCGAAATCGAAACAGGCCAGCGCGCCGTGACGGTGGAGCAGCTTGGCGACCTCGTAGAGCGGCGTGCGAATGCCGGTGACGTTGGAGCTCGAAGAAAAACTGCCGATCTTGAAACGACCGTCGTAGCGCGGGTCCGCGACCTTGGCTTCGAGATCCGCGAGGTCGAGCAGACCGTCGCTGGTCAGCCGCACCTCGACCACCTCGGCGAAGCACTCGCGCCAGGAGACTTCGTTCGAGTGGTGCTCGTAGGGACCGACGAAGACCACCGGCAGGCGATCGGCGAGGCGCTCCTTCAAGCACTCTTGGGTCGCACCGTTTCCGAGATGGGGCTCGAGGGCCTCCTCGAGACGCTCCCAGGTGGCCGGAGGAAAGCGCAGCCCGAGCAGCTCCTGGAAGCGCAAAATTGCCCCCGTCGAGCCACTCCCGGTGGCGATCAGGCAGGTCGAATCGTCGGCGTTGACGGAGCGCTTGATGCACTCCTCCGCCTGCGCCAGGAGATCCGAGGTCACCAGCCCCGATTCCGTGTCCTCGGTATGGGTGTTGCCATAGATCTCCTGCAGCTCGCCGAGGTAGCTCTCGACGAATCGCAGATTGCGGCCCGAGGCGGTGTAGTCGGCGTAGGTCATCAAGCGCTCGCCAAAGGGCGTGCGCAGGCGCGTGCCGCGGCCGATGATCTCGCCGAGGAGATCGGCGATGGTGAGGTTTTGATCCTTCAGGCTCTGCGGAGGCGCAGTCAGCTGGTCCATGACGAATCGCTCGCGGTCGATCGGCGGTGCGCGACCGATGTCAGGGGTCGCGGTGGCTCCATACCGCCGGAGGTCACTGGGACCTGTGATTTTACCAGGCTTGGAGACCCGCTGCCTGGGATCGCGGTTCCTTACGAGTCGCGACTCGAAATCCGGCGCGGCGCGGCTTCTCGGCAACCCGCGGGCCATAGAATCGCTCCGCCGGCATCATCCTTCGAAACTCGCGGAGACTCCCCTTGGCTACCGATGCACCCCGTCGAGCGACCCTCCTGATTCTCGCCCTCCTGACCTCGGCCCCGTTCGCCCACGCCCAGAGCAACGACGAGATCCAGACCGCAACCCAGTTCGATCTCTTCCCTCCGGGCGCCCGCAGCCTCGCCCTCGGCGGAGCCTTCGTCGCCCTGGCCGATGACGCCACCGCCGCCTACAGCAATCCGGCCGGGCTCACCCAGTTGGTGGAGCCGGAGGTCGCCATCGAAGCTCGCCACGGCACCTTCCGCAGCCAGTTCGCGGAACGCGGACACGTTCCCGAAACCGCCCTCACCGGCATCGGCATCGACGTCGTCGACGGCTTGCAGCGCGGCGAGGAGCGCAATCGCGCCGCGGGGCTGGCCTTCGCCTCCTTCACCTACCCCGGCACCTCCCCCGGCAACCGGCCCGACAACCCTGCAGCCAAGCGCTGGGCGGTGGCCATCTACGGCCATCAGCTGACCCGCTTCCGCAGCTCCCTCACGTCCCAGGGCCTGTTCGTCGGACCACGCAGCGCGCCCTTCCGCACCTTTCCGGTGCGTTCGTCCCTCGACCTCGACATCGCCGGTATCGGCGCCGCCGGCGCCTATCGCCTGAGGGATGACTTCTCCGTTGGCTTCGGCCTCGCCAGCTACCACCTCGACCTCGACTCCACGACCGAGCGATTCCGCCGCGCCGAGCCCACCGGAGATCTGCTGCAGGACGGCCTCACCGGGCAGTTCTACGGTCCGGCGGACTTCTCCCCCGAAAACGTCTTCAATCGCCAGCTACAGCGCGGCAGCGACGACGACCTGGTCTTCCAGGCCGGCTTCCTGTGGCGCCTCGACAGTCGCTGGAGCCTTGGCGGCGCCTACCGCCAGGGGCCGAGCTTCGATTTTCGTGCCGAGTTCGTCGAAGGTCCGGCGGGCGAAGCTCCGGGGCGCGTCGACCCGACCGTCGGTGGCCAGGGCACCTTCCGAGTTCCGGACGTCGCCGCCCTCGGCGTCGCCCTCCACGCCACCGATCAGTGGCTGATCACCGCCGACTACGACTGGATCCGCTATTCGTCCCTGAGCGACGGCTTGCTCAACCTCTTGCGCGCAGCGATCGGCGCCGAGAACGACTTCGTCATCGATGATGCCCACCAGCTCCATCTCGGCACCGAGATTCAGCTCCTCGAGCCCCGCTTTCCGGTGGCGCTGCGCGCCGGCCTTTGGTGGGACCCGGATCATCGCCTGCGCTACGTCGGCGACGAAGCGCTGCTCGCCGCCCGCTTCCGCGCCGGCGACGACGAGCTACACCTCACCGCCGGCGCCGGCATCGTCTTCGGTCGAGCACAGATCGACCTCGCCGTCGACCACGCCGACCCGGTGACCACCGTCTCCCTTTCGGCCGTGGCGCGTTTCTAGCCCGGCCTTCTCACGAGGTTTCCTCGCGAGAGGCCGTAGGTTCTTGAAGATGCAAGGCATCCGTCGCTGCCACGACGCAGCCGTACTCGACGTACTGCGAGGAGAGCAGGCGACGGATAACGCAGCAGATTCGGGGACCTACGGACTCGCAGCGGAAAGCTCGTGAGAAGGACGGGTTAGGCCGCCCTGCTGAGCAATCGAGCTGGTCCCGCCTCACGGCTCGGCGGCAGCGAACAGTGTCCGAAAGGGCGGCGGAAAGAGCGCCGCCGCCGGCTCGAGATCCGGCGCCAGTCGATGACAAGCGGCGAGCTCCCGGGCCATCGCCGCCCGCTGCTCCTCTGCCTGTTCACCGGAAAGGCGCCAGAGAGCGAAGTGACTGGCGGCGCGCAACAGAGCCGCCGGCCCGCCGCCGACGCCGGCCAGCTCGCCGAGGGCAGCGCGGTAACGGCCCGCGAAGTACTCTTCGGCTCCTCGCCGCCAAGGGGCCACAACGACAGCGGCGGCATCGGGCCCTCCTGGGCCGGACCGCGCCGCCTCGGAGGGTACTTCCGTCGCTCCCTCTCGGGAATCATCGGGCGAGGGTGAAGCTTCACTCACAACCGTCACCGCCGCCGACTCGACGGCGGGATCCACCGGCGGCGCCGCCGGCTCGATCGGCCCCTCTCGACTGTCCTCTCGGGAAGGCTCCGCAGCGACCTCCGTCGGCAGTGCCATCGGCGGAGCGGAGGAGCCCAAGGCGGGATCCTGGTCGGTCGACTGCCGCTCGATGAGGTCATCGAGCCGCTGCCGCAGCCCGGCCAAATCGTCGAAGGCCCGACGGGCGGCCAGACTCGCCAGCTCCCGGCGGAGCGCCTCGCCCTCGGACCCGGCGGTCGTCGCCGATCGCCGCTGCAGCTCGACGAGAGCGGAACAGTGACCGAGATCCTCCTCGAGACTCGCCCAGAGGTCGGCCTCTGACCGCACGGCCCCCTGCTCGAGGGAGGTGGTCCAGGACTCCGCCGCCGCGGCGCAATCGCCCTGTTCGAAGGCAGCTCGGCCCAACCAGTAGTGGGGCAAATAGGGTTGGGGAATCGCTCCGACGAGTCGAGCCCGGCGACGCGCCTCGGGGCGTCCTGCGATGGCCGCCCGCAGGCGACCCTCGGCCGCCTGCCACGCGCCCGCCTCGGCCGCTTGCAGCGCCTCGAGATAGTCCTGGCGCCAATCGGCGATGACGGAGGTCGCCAGGAACATTCCCAGAACCGCCACGAGCCAGCATCGCCGCCGGCGAGCAGTGGCTCGTGTCCGTCTCCCATCCCCAGCGGGAGCGGAACCGAACCGCTGGCGAACTGCCGAGCGAGGCCTCACCGCAAGGACTCCAGAAACTCCGCCACCCCGAGAGCCGGAAAGGCCGTCTCGCAGCGCCCGGTCCCCGACACCGGCACCACCACCGAGCAAGCGCCCTCGCCGGCCTCCGGATGATGCAGGACGGCGCGATAGCGCCCCGGCGGAAGAGACAGCACCAACGGCGTGCTACGACCACCGGCGATCTCGACGGGGCGACCGACACCGTCGACTAACGATCGCACCTCGGCCCACGGCACGGCGCGGATCTCTAGACGGCCGGACGGCCCGTGCGGCACCACCTCGGCCTCCGGCCAAAAGACCAGCGTCGCCCAGGCGGCCAGGCCCAGCAGCGCGGCGACGGCGATCGCAAGCCCTCTTCGACGCCGCGGCGGTCGGCCACGATCCCAACCGGCGAGCAGCTCGTCGAAGGACTCCGGTCGCGCCGCCGGATCCTTTTCGAGGCAGCGCTCGAGCCAGCCGGCGAGGGCCGGCGGGCCATCGGGCCGAAGCTCCCGCAGCGGCGGCAGAGCGACCTCGAGCACGCGATAGAGGGTGCCGGCTTCGCTTTCAGCGACGAAGGCGCGGCGACCGGTAAGGAGCTCCCAACCGACGGCACCGAAGGCGAAGAGATCGGCGCGCCGGTCGACCACCTCGCCGCGCACCTGCTCCGGCGCCATGTAGGCGAGGGTGCCGAGGGTGGCGCCTTCGCGGGTCAGGTCGCTGGCCGTCGACTGCTGCCGCGCAATGCCGAAGTCGAGCACCTTGAGCTGTCCGTCGGGCAGGCGAAACAGGTTGCCGGGCTTGATGTCGCGGTGCACGACGCCGCGCCGGTGGGCATAGGCGAGGGCCTCGGCGAGCTGGTGCAGCAGGCCTTCCACTTCGGCGATCTCCAGGCCCCGCGGCGCCGATTGCAGAATGGCCCCGAGATCCTCCCCATCCAGCAGCTCCTGAACCAGAAAGGGGACACCGGCCTCTTCTCCGACATCGAAGACCCGGATGATTCCGGGATGGTCGAGACCGCTGGCGATCTCCGCCTCGCGCGCGAAGCGCCGACGGAGGGACGCCTCGGCGGCACTGCAGGTTTTGATCGCCACCGCTCGCTTGAGGTCCGGATCCCAGGCCTCGAAGACTTCGCCGAAGCCGCCGCGAGCCAGGCGACGACGTACTTGATAGCGCCCGAGAGCGGATGGTGGTGCCGGAACGTCGGCAATCGTGGCGCCCTTCGGAGAGGTCGGGCCGTCGCCCCCACGCTCGAAGATCACTTCCGCCGCGGCATCGGCCGAAATCAGCTCCTCGAGGGACCGACGCAGATTTTCATCGGCTCCACACTCGGCCGCCAGCCAGGCATCGCGATCTTCCGGCGCCACCTCGAGGAGGGCCTCGAAACGCGCCATCAGATCGATCCGGCTCCGGCTCACGAAGGCTCCGGCTCTCCGGCGAGCTCGCGCAGTAGCCAGGCTCGGGCGGCCCGCCACTGGCGCGTCACGGTCGGAGCCGAGCAGCCCAGGATCTCGGCCGTCTCCTCGACCGTACAGCCGGCGAAGAAGCGCAGCTCCACCAACCTCGCCTTGACGGCGTCGAACTCGGCCAGAGCGCGCAGTGCTTCGTCGAGGGCCTCGATGTCTTGCGACGTCGCCAAGGGCTGCCAGTCCCCGAAGGTGACGCGGAGCGGGGCGCTGCCGCGCTTCTGGGCATGCCGGCGGCGCGCATGGTCGATCAGGATACGGCGCATTTGCTGCGCCGCGAGGGCCAGGAAATGGGATCGGTCCCGCCAGTCGAGGCAGCAGTAGTCGACCAGCCGCAGGTAGGTCTCGTGGACCAGCGCCGTGACTTCGAGACTGTGATCTCGCCGCTCGCCCGCCAGGTAGCGGGCGGCGCGCTCCTTGAGGTCGCCGTAGACCTTCGGAAGCAGGCGCTCTCCGGCGACCTCGTCGCCCTGCCGCCAAGCCCGCAAGAGGCCGGTCACGTCGTCCGCTGCTTCGCCGGTCATGGTCCATCCGCAGCTTACCAATCGGACCAAATTCGAAGGCGGTGATCGCTCCTGGTCTTTTCCTGCGCCTCCTTGTCTGCCGAACCTTGTCGGCCGGAAACTCCAGCACCGAAAGAGGAACAGACCATGCACCACCTTGCCGAAGATCGAAAGCGTCAACGCTCTCCCCTCGCAGCCCTTCTCTTGGCTCTAACTCTCGTCGCCGGAGTCACTCCCACGAGGACAGCGATTGCAGAAACGCTCGAGCTCGATATCGGCGATCGAGAGGCCATCACCTTCGATATCGCCAGCGACCTCGCCGGCCGGCGCATCCTCGTATGGAACAGCCTCGAAGACGAGCAGCCGCGCCTCTTCGGACGCCTCTACGGTCCCGACGGCGCCCCACGCTCGGAGACCTTCGCGGTCGACCCCGAGGGTGTCGGCGTCCAGATCACTCCGGCCGTCGCGAGCGACGGTCGCGGTCGCTTCGTCGTCGCCTGGAAAGCTCCCGGGGCTGGCGAAAGATTGATCTACAGCCGAGCCTTCGATGCCTTAGCCAACCCTGTGGGGCCCGTCCACCAGCTCTCCGAGCCCGATGGCATTACGCTCGGAGGACCGGACGTGGCGCGCACCCTCGACGGCCGCACGCTGGTGGTCTGGGATCGATCGTTCTTCGACGCGGCCCCGATCCGTGGCCGCTTCCTGGACTCTAACGGCACGCCCCGCGGACCGGTGCAGCTCCTCCGAGACGGTCCCATCGACCCGGACGATGTGCGCCTCGAGGCGCTGCCGAGAGTCACCACCTCGGCAGCCGGCACCTTCTCCGTCGTGTGGAACAACTTGGGCAATACCGACCTCGGCCGAGACATCGTCGCGAAGCTCTTCGATCCCTCGGGACGCCCTCGCACCGCGAGCTTTTCGCTGACCAGTAGCCGCCCGAGCTTCGCGCGCCTCGACCCGGTGGTCGCGGCCACCGGCGAGGATCGATTCCTGTTGACCTGGGCCGATTCCCTCGACCTTCCGCTCGTCCCGGAGCTATTCAGCGTCGCCATCGACGGCGACACCGGCCGCGCCGAGCCAGCGGTACCCAGCGGTGAAGTCTCCACCGAGTTGAATGACGACTTTCCCGAGCTGACGAGCGACGGCTTCGGCAACACCTGGGTCGCCTGGTATCGCGAGACAGAGCAAACCGAAAGCTCGGGATGGTTCGTCCGCGAGCTGGCGACCGATGGATCGGTTCGGGGCCCGGCCCTCCGCCTCACACCGTGGACCCTCCAGGTCCGCCTCACCGTAGGAGCCGCGGGCCCGGCGATGGCCGCTTGGGTCGACTCTGGGCGGATCGTGACGCGTACCCTGCCGCGCACCCTCGAGTGCTCGACCGGGCCAGGAGATCTCTGCCTAGGAGAGCGCTTTCGGGTGCGCGCCTGGTGGCGCGACCCGCGCCGTGACCAGCTCGGCATCGCGCAGGCGGCGCCCCTCGGCGAGGTCACCGGAACTTTCTGGTTTTTCGATGCGAGCAACCGCGAGCTGTTCGTCAAAGTGGTCGACGGGCGCTCGGTCAACGATCGCTTCTGGTTCTTCTGGAGTGGCCTCACCGATCTCGAAGTCTGGTTGGTGATGGAAGACCTCGTCACCGGCCGCAGCGCGGTCTACTACAACCCACCCTTCGCACCGCCGGCACAAGCCGACACCGCCACCTTCGTCGATTCCGCCAACCCGAGCAACACTCGAGACCTTGTCCACGCCGGCTCGCCGTCTTTGCCCCGCCGCGACAGTGCTGGCGCCGCCACGGCGGAGGTCGAGCTCCAGGACGGGCGCTTCGCCCTGCGCCTCGAGTTCGACGACCCGCGGGTCGGACAGGGCGTCGGGCAGGGACGAGCCCTGTCCCCGGAAACGGCGGCCTTTTCCTTCTTCGGCGAGAACGACCTCGAGTTGCTGGTCAAGATTCTCGACGGTCGCCCCATCAACGGCTCTTTCTGGGTCTTCCGCGCTCAGCTCACCGACATCGGCTACACCCTGACCATCACCGACCGCCGGCTCGGCACCGTGCAGCGATACCGCAATCCGCCCTTTCGCTTGGCGAGCGATATCGACACCCAAACCTTCCCGGCGGAGAACGACCGGAGAACAGCCCCATGAGTCGCAACACCCTTCGCACTCTGCCGTGGCGCTGCATCGCCAGCCTTCTCCTCATCGCTCCAGCGGCGCCGATACCAGCCGAAGCACCTGACGGTTCTTTCGAGCTTCCGGTGCCGGAGATCGAGAACACCTGCTGCCATCGC
This sequence comes from Acidobacteriota bacterium, assembly GCA_039028635.1. Classification (NCBI taxonomy): domain Bacteria; kingdom Pseudomonadati; phylum Acidobacteriota; species Acidobacteriota bacterium. Next base: position 13,327 of record JBCCHV010000047.1, on the reverse strand, counting down.
CTCGCAGCCGATCTCGATGGCGACCTGATGCTGGTCTGGCAGCGTTTCCAGCCATCGCGAATCGAGGCTCGCATCTACGACCCCCACGGCCACCCGCGCAGTGAGGTCATCGCGGTGAGCGGGTCCCAGACCAACGATGAGCGCAGCCCCAACGTCACCAGCGATGGGCAGGGCAACTTCCTCGTCACCTGGCAGGCATGGCCTCCGCTGCTCGACAGAGCCCACGTGGTCAGTCGCCGTTTCGATCATCAGGGTCGTCCCCTGACCGGCGCCCTGCGAGTATCGGAAACCGCCGCTTCTCTGCGCTTCGGCACGCCACCGGCGATGGCCACGGCGCCCGACGGCACCAGCCTGGTGGTGTGGGAGGAACCTGGACTGTTCCCCCTCATCGGCCGGATGATCGGACGCGACGGAAAACCCGCCCGCAGCCCTTTCGAGATCACCGAGCGCCGCGAGCTGCCGTCCCTACCGCGGGTTGCGGTCGGCAACGACGGGACCTTCGCCGTATCCTTCGAGGACTACACCGACCTCGGCGTCGACCAGCGCCTGATGGCGCGGACCTTTACCGCCAGAGGTGAGCCCCGAGCACCGACCCGAGTCCTGCCGACGGACCTTCTGCGAGGCATTTCGAGCACCACCACCGCCATCGCAGCCTCAGGTTCCGGCGACTTCGTGGTCATCTGGGCCGACCTGCCGGAGGTCTTCGACAACTATCGGATGCACTCCCTGCTCCTCGACTCGGAGGCACGGCCGCGAACCCGGCCGACACCGATTCAGCCGCAGCCGCAAGGCGATGACAACGTCTTTCCACAGCTCGTGGGTGACCGATTCGGAGGTCTCCTGGCAGCCTGGAGGAGCTTCGGACTGGCATCCAAAGGGCGCCGCCTCGATGCCCTCGGGCGGGGTCTCGGTGAGGTCTTCGAGCTGCCCGACGCGCCCTTCACGGTGACGGCTTCGCCAGCCGGCGGCGCGGTCATCGCCTGGCGCGAGCCGGGGAACCTCTCGGCCCTGCGCATCCCCCTCCACGAGGGCTGCGTCACCCAGGGAACGGACCTCTGTCTGCGCCAGCGCTTTCGCATCCGCACCCTGTGGCGCGATCCGCGCACCGGCCGCTCGGGGACTGCGAGAGCCGCAGCGGTGACGGCCGAGACCGGCAGCTTCTGGTTCTTTGACCAGGACAATCTCGAGCTCTTCGTCAAGATCCTCGACGGCCGACCGGTCAATGGTCGTCACTGGATGTTCTGGACCGGCCTGACCGATCTCGAGCTTTGGATGGTGGTCGAAGACACCCTCACTGGCACCGCCGAGACCTACTACAACCCGCCGGCGACGCTGCCGGCCCAGGCGGATACGCGGACCTTCGAAGGCACCGCGGAGAGTGGCAAAAGGCAACCGCCAACGGCGCCATCGGGGCCCTCCTCGCCGGTCGCCGCGGGCGAGCCCCTCGCAGAACTGCTGCAGGGTCGTTTCCGACTTCGGGTGGACTTCGAAGACCCACGCTCAGGCCAGCGAGGAGCCGCCCTGGCCATCGCCGTGAGTGATCAGACGGCCGCCTTCTCCTTCTTCTCCGGCGACAATCTTGAGCTCTTCGTCAAGGTCCTCGACGGTCGCCCCGTCAACGGTTCCTTCTGGGTCTTTCGCGCCGCGCTCACCAACCTGGCCTTCACCCTGACCATCGAAGACACCGAGACGGGCTCGGTTCGCATCTACGACAGCCCCGCCGGCACGCTGCGCAGCGAGGTCGATCTCGAGGCCTTCTGAGCCAGCGCTCCGCGGCGGCGATCTCATCCGGGCGTCTGCAACGCCTCGACGGCCGCCTCGAGGACGGTGTCCCGACCGGCCCGGAAGTCGGCGACGGTCGGCGCCACCACCCGGTCCGGCAGGATGCCGACGCCGACGAACTCGCGACCGTCGGGATAGAGGTCGCGCTTGGCGCACACCCGAGCCGAGCCACCGCCGGGCAGCGTGAAGGACACCGGTTGGCCGGTGCTGCCGCCGGTCGCCTCGCCGATCAGCAGACCGCGGTCGAGGAGATCGAAGGTGAGGGCGAAGTCTTCCGCCGCCGAGAAAGTGCGGGGACCGATCAGCACCGCCACCGGCCCGGTGTAGGGACCGGGTCCTGTGAGCCGCCGCACACCGCCCTCCCTGCCGAAGGTACTCGGACCCCGTCCCCAGGCGCGATGGGCCGGCCGATACTGGCGCGTGTACCAGCTCGCCACGGGCAACGCCTCGGCGGTGAGATGGGAGAGCACACGCCAGCCTTCGGAGCTGTTGCCGCCGCCGTTTTCACGCACGTCCAGGATCAGAGCCTTGGCCGACGACAGCTCGTCGAAGGCGGCGGCGAAGCCGTCCGCCGCCGCCGGCGTCCCGAAACCGTTGAGGCGAACGTGGGCGATGTCACCGTCCAACCAGGAGAGCTCGAAGGGCCGGTGGGACGGCCGCATCACCGCCTGCTCGGCGAGCGGCCGACGGGTCAACTCGACCTGTCGGAGCTCGCCTTCGGCGTTGCGCACCGCCAGAGTGACGGTGCTGCCGGCGGGCCCGGCGAGCAACCCCCGACCGAAGGTCCGCGACGCCAGGTCTTGGTCCGTCGAAGCGCTTTGCATCGGCTCCACTCGGCGCCGGGCATAGTCGGCCGCCGGCTGACCGTCGATACTGACCACCCGATCGCCGACGCCGACGCCGAGATCCGGTTCCTCAACCTTGGTCACGATCACCTGCTGCTCGATCCAAGCAGTGGCCACCAGAGGGCGGCCCCAGAATTCATCGCGCAGCTCGGCCGGCGGGTAGACGTTGCTGTGGCCATCCCGCAGGCGAGCCATCAGGCGGGTCAGGATGCGGTAGTACTCGACCGTCGACCGTGACTGGCGCACCCGCGGCAAAGACTCTCGATAGAGGGCATCCCAGTCGACCTCGGGCACCAGGTCGAAGTTGACGAAGTTGAATTTGACCTCCGCCCACAGGGTCGCCAAGCCGGCGAGCTTGTCGTCGAGGGAGAGATCCTCTCGAAACGGCACTTCGGACGCGGGCCCCTGCCAGAAGTCCGCCTGACGAGCCGCCAGCGCGCTCGCCTTCTCGGCCAGGGGCGCCCATCGCCGGTCCTCTCTCAGCGTGGCCAGGTCGCCGTCTTGGCGCATCCAATCAGCATCCATGAAGCCGAATCGCACCGCCCTCTCGAGCTGCCCGAAGGCTTCCTCCGGCAGCTTGGCCAGGGCATAGCTACAGGCCGCGTTGTAGGCCTCGCCGGGATTGCGCGTGGTGAGGGCCGAGCGCTCGAAGAGCTCACCCGCCCGCCGGAAGTCTTTGCTCTCGTAGGCGGCGTTGGCTTCCTCCAGAAGACTCGGCGATGACTGCGCGATGGCGCCGGATGCCACCATCAGTCCGATCAGCAGGGCGATTCCAGGCACAGCACGACGGCACCGGCATGACAGCATCTCGGTTCCTCCCCTAGTGATTGCAGTCTTCAGCCCATAGAACGCGACCAACCCGCCGAGAGTTCCAAGCATCCAGCGGTCGCCCGCCGGCGAAGAGGTTGTCGACAGGAAAGGAGCCGAGCATGATCGAGAAGAGAATCCGTCGCGCCACCTTCTGGACATGGGTCTGCCTGATCCCCCTCGCGACCTTCGGCTGCGCCTCTGGCGGCGGCGCGGCAGGCGCCGGATCGGAGCTCGATTTCCTGGTCGGCACCTGGTCCGGAGTCCTCGAGTACCTCGACTACGGCGACAACCAAACCCGTGTCGAGCTGCCCACCGAGACCACCTACCGGCGCGATGGCAGTGGCCTCGCCTACACCACCGTATTCACCGAGCCCAACGGCTCCAAGATCACCGATGAAGGGCGCCTGGCCCGCCTCACGGGCAATCGCTTCCGGGTCGGCAACGACGTCTACGACATCGCCGAAAAAGCCTCAAACGGCAGCTCCTGGCGGCTCACCACCCGAGGTACGGACAACGACCGACCGGCCGAGTTTCGCCTCCTCATCGAACGCCGGGGAGACGCCCTGGTGCTGCGCAAGGAAGTGATCATCGATGGCACCGAGGAGCCCTTCGTTCGCAACGAGCTGCGGCTGACTCGCCGCCGGGACTAGCCCAACGAAGGGCCTTTGACCCGTCCGGCGAGCCGTTGGTAGGCTGCCGCCATCAAACCGGATTCCGCTCCTTCCGCCGCCCGCGGCCGGCTTCTCGCCCGTGCCGTCGCCATCCTGCTTTCAGCCCTGCTCGGCCTCGCCCTCGCCGAGCTGGCGGTGCGCTTGACCGGTGCCGACTCGAGCTACCGAGACGCTTTTCGCCATCATCCGATCTATGGCTGGACCGCCAATCCGGAGCGCCCCGACGTCGACCGCTTGAACGCCCAGGGGTTTCGCTTCGGCGAGCTGCCGCGACAGAAGCCACCGGGAGTCCGCCGCCTCCTGCTGCTCGGCGACTCCTTCACCTTCGGCAGCGCCTACCCGCGGGCCGCCACCTTTCCCGGCTTGCTCGAAAACTGGCTGAACGACGCTGGCGAACGCTGGGAGGTGATCCCTCTGGCGGCCGGCGGCTGGGGCACCGGCCAGCAGCTCCTGGCGCTGCGCCACGCCGGCCTGGCCCTCGATCCGGATGCGGTGGTGCTGCAACTCTTGCCCTACAACGACCTCTGCAACAACAGTCGGCCGCTGGCCTTCGGCTGCGATCTCCAGGACTACTACCGCCCCTATTTCGTCGATCGCGAGGGCGACCTCGAGCTCACCTGGTTTCAGCCGCAGCGCGCTGCCTGGCGCCGGCGCTCGGCCCTCTTCCGGCTGGTCGAGCGCCGCCGTTGGCTGAGCCTGGGACCGCCCGAGAGCGCGCCAAACCTGACGCCGAAGGAGCAGCGCCAGTGGATTCGCAGCATCCACCGGCAGTACTCCCTGGCGGCTGGCTTGGCCTACAAACCGGGCTTGTACTCGCTGACCCCGGGCCAGGACGTACCGCCAGCGATCCGCCAGAGCTGGTCCATCTCACGGCGTTTGGTAAGTGAGATCGCGGCCACCCTCGAAGCCCGGCAGATCCCGCTCCTCGGCATGGTGGTGCCCTTCGCCGACACCTTCGGGCCACAGTGGGTGCGTTTTCACTCCGAGCCGGGGAGCTGGCCGCGCGGTGCCGCGGGCGCCGCGATTCGCCCGGGACACGGCACCGCCACCGTCGAAGGCTGGCTGAAGAGCCGACAGGTACCGGTGCTCTCCCTGCGCCGAAAGATGCTGCGCAGCCCGATCGGGGCCAAGGACTTCTTCCACCCCTACGGCAAGGCCAACGACCGTCATTTCAATCGCCTGGGGCACGACCAGGTGGCCCAGTGGCTCCTCGAAGCCATGGCAGATCTCGGCTGGACCGAAGCCTCGGCGCCCGATCGCTGGTCGCGATCCCACGACCTGCTCGGCCTGCCGACGGCGCCGGTGGCGACCCTCGGCCTCACCGCCACCCCGCGCAAAGCGACCTCCCGGAGCCGCCTCGGGCGGGGGCAGCAAACCCGGCTGGTGTTCGAGTCACCACAGGCCCACGACCTCGAGCTGGCGTTCCGCTTTCAGACGGTCCAGCCGATGCGGCGGATCGAGATTTCGATCAACGGCCAGCTCCGCTGGCGCCGACGCACCGGCGAGCGCCAGGGGACCCGCCTCGGGGACGTGATTCCCTTCGAGGTTCGGCCAGGGCTGAACCAGATCGTGTTTCGCTATCGGCCCGGCGTCGGCGAGGGCGAGCCGGCGGTGCGCTTCGAGGCGCTGGAGCTGAAGGCACCTTCCTCCTGAAGGGCGAAGAAGACGTCGACCACCCGCGGATCGAACTGCCCGCCGCGCTCGCGCTGCAAAACGGCACGAGCTTCGGCGATCGGTAAGCCACAGCGGTAGGGACGATCGGAGGTCATGGCGTCGAAGGCATCGACGGCGGCGATGATCCGAGCGCCCAGGGAAATCTCCTCGCCGGCCAATCCCAGGGGATATCCCCGGAATGCACCCTCGGTGCGGCCATCCCAACGTTCCTGATGCTGCTCCACCATGTCGGCGACATCGACCAGCTCCGGAAAACCGCGCAGGATGCGCGCCCCGATGGTGGGATGCTCTTCCATCAGCCGTCGTTCCTCGTTGTCGAGGGGTCCCCGCTTGCCGAGAATCCAGTCTGGAATGCCGATCTTGCCGAGATCGTGGAGGACCGCCGCACAGTAGACCCGATCGATCTCGGCAGCACCCATGCCGATGCGCTCGGCGACGCGCACCGCCTGAACCGCAACCCGGCGCAGGTGCCCGCCGGTGGCGCGGTCATGCTCGTCCAGCGCAGCAGCCAGGGACGCCACCAGGCGTTCCCGCACCGCTCCGCGGCCGGACTCAAGCATCGAATGGGTACTCATTGCGACAACTCCCATAGCTCCCATAGCGCAAGAAAACTGCAAAATGCGTCTTCGGTCCCTGCAATCCGAGGACATCCCGAGTGGTTCGATCCGATTCCCAGGGCAGCCCACCCGCGAGAGACCTCCGCGATGCGAACGAGTGCTGAGATCTGGAGTCGGCCCCGGCGAGGGTTCCAACCCTCGAATCAACGGTACACAGCCCTGGATTGACTCACAGCGACCGGGGACGCGATGGCGCTCGCGGCATCCCGAACCCGGGGGGTACAGCTCCGAAATGTCCTACGGCAATCGACTGGCGAAACCGCCAGACGGAACTGCAGAAGATCAGGAAAACCGCGCCGAAGAGACCTGCCGAGGTGCGCGGCCGATCGACATCAACCCTCCTTCGCCGGCCATTATTCCCAGCGAATTCCATCGCCTGGCGACGAAGCGAAGCTCCGGCCATAGAATCGCAGGGAGAGGAGAATCGCGATGAGATCTCGACCGCCCAAATCGCAAAGCAGGAGCCTTCCTGGCTGGACCGGAGCTGCCGGCACCATATTGGCCGCAACCCTCCTGGCCACCGTGATGGCGAGCGTCCCGGCGCGCGCCGAGGAGCCGATTCCGCTCCTGATCAGTGTCGACGACCTGCCGATGGCCGGCGGCCTCAACCCAGACGTCGAAACCCGCCGCCGGCTCACCGACGAGATGCTCGCCACCCTCGCCAAGCATCAGGTGCCAGCGGTGGGCCTGGTGACCTGGGGGAACATGCGACCGGGCGACGAAGCGCTCCTCGAGTCCTGGCTCGATGCCGGCCACGAGCTCGGCAACCACTCCACCGCTCACCTCTCCTACACCGCCACCGAGTTTCCGGCCTACTTCGCCGACATCGAAAGCGCCCGCCAGGAGATCAATCGGTTCCTCGTCGCCCAATCCGAAAGCCTCGGCAAGCACACCCAAAGCCAGCGGGCCGTGCGCTTCTTCCGCTTTCCAATGCTGCGCGAAGGCGACACGGCGGCAAAGCTCAATGCCATGCGGGAGTACTTGGCGGACAGCGGACAGCGCAACCTGCCGGTCACCCTCGACACCCAGGACTGGTCCTTCGAGCGCCCCTGGTTGGCGGCCGTCCGGAGCGGCGACAAGAAACGCCAGCAGGCCGTCGCCGAGGCTTATCACGAGTCCCTTCATCTCTCGATTCGGCACCAGGAGCAGCTCGCCCGACGCCTGTTCGAGCGACCGGTGGCGCAGATTCTCCTACTCCACGCCAACGCCGTCGGCGCCGCCCAGTGGGATCGCCTCTTCACCTGGTTGAAGGACCAGGGCTACCGCTTCGCCAGCGCCGACGAAGTGCTCGCCGATCCGGCCTTCGCCGAGCAGCATGCTTACGTCGGCACCCATGGCCCGGGCCTGTGGCACCGCCTGCGGGCGGAGCGCCAGACGGGCGAGATCGCCGACGAGGTGAAGGCCTTCTTGCTCGAACAGGCCGATGCCTGGAACCGCGGCGATCTCGAGACCTTCACCCGCTCCTATGCCGAGGACGCCCGCTTCGTCTCGCCGTCGGGCCTCACCCTCGGCCGCGCCGAGGTTCTGGCCCGCTACCAACGGCGCTACCCGGATCGCTCCGCCATGGGCCATTTGACCTTCGAGTTTCACCACGTCGGCCTGCACTCCGGCACCGAGGTCAGCCTGCTCGGCGACGCCGTGCCGAGCCGCGTCCACGGCGCCACCGTGGTCGCCAAATGGATGCTCGGCTACCCTGACGACGCCGAGCGCGACGACGCCTCCGGCCTCACCCTCATCGTCCTGCGGCGCAGCCTCAACGGCGCCTGGGAGATCACCGAAGACGCCTCGATGTAGCGCGACGACTGCGAGTCCGACATGACCGAACCGGCCTTCCAAGACCTCATTCCCCACAATCACTGCTACGGCTGTGGACCGCTCAACCAGCAGGGCCTCCAGATCAAGAGCCACTGGGACGGCGAGGACGAAGCGGTCTGCCATTACCAACCTCTGACGCACCACGCCGCCGGGCCGACGCACGTCCTCAACGGCGGCATCATCGCCACCCTGATCGACTGCCACGGCATCTGCACCGCCGTCGCCGACGGCTATCGCCAGGAGGACCGCGAGATCGGCTCGCCGCCGGATCTGTGGTTCGCCACCGCCTCCCTCGAGGTGCGCTACCTGCGACCGGCGCCGCTCGCCGCCGAGGTCGAGATTCGGGCTCGGATCGTCGCTCGCGAAGAGCGCAAGACCCACCTCGACTGCACCCTGACGAGCGCCGGCAAGGTGCGAGCCGAAGGTACCGTGGTGGCGGTGAGGGTCCCGGCGAGCTGGCGCGACGCCGGCTGAGCCGTCGACCGCCGATCGGCACGCACGCCCAGCAGCGGCCGGGCCGCCGAAGAGGACAAGGCGGGCGCTTTCATGGCAGCATAGGGATTCATCATGCGAACTCGTCGCCTCGCCCTGCTCGCTCTCCTCGTGATCGCCACCCTGCCGCTGCCGGCCAGCGCCCAGTCGACCACCGGGTCGACCTTTGACGAAATCGATGCCGCCCTGCGCGATGGCTCCCCTTTGCGGGCCTTGCGGCTGGTGCGACGGACCCTCGACGACTTGCCCGAAACCGTCTCCGAGGATGAGCAAGGGGCCGCCACCCTGGGCCGCTTGGTCACCCTGCGGGCGGTCGCCGAGTCGATGATCGACGACACCGCAGCCGCCCTCTGGAGCTGGGCCCTGGCGCAGGATCTCGATCCCAGCGTGCGCGATCTCGACCTGCGACGCTATGGCTCTTCCGGCAACCTGCTGCGCGACACCGAGGAACGGCCCCTCGCCGAGGACGGCGACTTCGCCGACGACGAAAGTCGTCGCATCAACAACATCTTCCGCGCCGATGGTGAGGTGGTGCTGCCGGACCGGCGTCGCGGGCGGGAGCCGCGCTACCGCCGCTCGGCGGATCCCACGCCGGTGATTCTGCAGGTGTTGATCGATCGCCGCGGCCGGCCGAGCAACCCGCGGGTGGTCGATGCACCTTCCGCCCTGAGGCTCTTTCTCGCCGCCCAGGCGGTGAGCGAGTGGCGCTTCCAGCCGGCGCGCCTGAACCGCGACGAGGTCGCCATCTACTACAACATCCGAGTCGACTTCGACACCGACTGAGGCCTTCGGCGGGACGCCGCGGAGGGCGCCCGCCAAGGTCTCCTAGGAGGCCCCTCGAAGACCGCCTGTCGGGTGGTAGCATCGCGGCCACTATCCGCATCAGGGAGGAAGAGTCGACGCCATGGCGAGTCATTTCGAGAATGCGCTGAAGTACTTCACCGATGCGGCTCGGGTGATGGAGGTGAGCCGCTCGATCGAGAAGCTGCTGGTCACCCCGGCGCGCCAGATGAAGGTCGAGGTAGCGATCGAGAAGGACGACGGCGGCATCGAAGTCTTCGACGGCTTCCGGGTGCAGCACAACGGCGCCCGCGGCCCCTTCAAGGGCGGTATCCGCTATCACCCCGAGGCGGACGACGACGAGGTCAATGCCCTCGCCAGCCTGATGACCTGGAAAACCGCCGTGGTGGGCATTCCCTACGGCGGCGGCAAGGGCGGCGTCACCGTCGACCCGCACCGCCTCTCACCGGGCGAGCTGCAGCGCCTGACCCGGAAGTTCGTCGACCAGATCCACTTCATCATCGGCCCCAACGTCGACATCCCGGCGCCGGACGTCAACACCGGTTCCCAGACCATGGCCTGGATCGTCGACCAGTACGCCAAGTACCACGGCTTCGAGCCCGGCGTGGTCACCGGCAAGCCGATCGAGGTCTACGGCTCCAAGGGCCGCACCGAGGCCACCGGCCGCGGCGTCGCGCTGTGCTCCCGCTGGGCCCTGGAAGAGATCGGGCGACCTCTCGAAGGCGCCACTTTCGCCATGCAGGGCTTCGGCAACGTCGGTAGCTGGGCGGCCCGCATCCTCGACTCCTGGGGCGCCAAGCTGGTCGCCGTGGGGGACCACGCCGCCTACCTGAAGAATCCCGAGGGCTTCGACGCCGAGGCCCTCGCCGAGCACGTCAGCAAGAGCCCGCAGCGCTCCGTCGACGGTTTCCCGGGAGCCGACGCCAGCTCCCCCGAGGAGCTCTTCGCGATGGACGTCGACGTCCTCATCCCGGCGGCCCTCGGAGGCGTGATCACGGACGAAGTCGCCGCCACCATCCGGGCTCCGATCATCGTCGAGGGCGCCAACGGCCCGACCGTGCCCTCGGCTCACCAGCAGTTGGTCGATCGCGACGTCCTGATCGTTCCGGACATCCTGGCCAACGCCGGCGGCGTCACCGTCTCCTACTTCGAGTGGGTACAGAACACCCAACGCTTCTACTGGGAGCACGAAGAGGTCGACGAGAAGCTCGAAAAGCTGCTGCACAAAGCCTGGGGCTCGGTGACCAAGATCGCCAAGGGCCGCAAGCTCGATTTGCGCACCGCCGCCTTCGTGCTCGCGATTCGCGAAGTCGGCAAGGCCACCGTCTTGCGGGGCCTCTGATCAACCCATCACCCTTCACTCGATCCGCGGAGACGGCCATGGACTACAGCAGCTTTCCACTCTTCCGGAACCTCGCCAAAGACGACCTCGCCGCCTTCCTCTCCGCCTGCCGCGAGGAAAACCTCGAGGCCGGCACGGCCTTCATCGAAACCGGCAGCGAGAGCACGGACCTCTACTTCGTGCTCTCCGGATCGCTCGAGGTCTTTCGTCATGACGAGGACGGCAGCGAGCGCCAGCTCGCGGTGCTGCAAGCCCCGGCCGTCGTCGGCGAAATGGAAGCCCTCACCGGCGACCGCCGCGCCGCCTCGGTGCGCTCCCGGGAAGAGACCCTGGCCCTCGTCCTGCCCTGTGCCACCCTGCGCCAGCGCTTCCACCGTGGCGACCCGGCCACCCTCCAGATCTTTCTCCAGATCACCCAGGTCCTCGCCCGGCGCCTCACCGCCATGAACGAAAAGTTCGTCGAGCTCCAGCAGACCGGCGCCCCGGTCCGCGACCTCCAGCGCTTCCAGCAGAAGCTGTTCAGCGAGTGGACCTTCTGAGGGGGTTCGGCACAGCGGCTGACCCACCTCCAGATCTCTGAGATTAGGACCGTCGCCCATCATCTGGCCTTCCCATGTTTACTCAGCAGCCTTCCCAGAATCAGCGCTTACCCAGAGTCATATTCTCCCGACGCATCAGGGGCGCGCCCCAACCTGGCGGGAATTTCCGACAACATTTCGATAAAAGAACCGAGATTGAGAGTCTTTTCATCTGGGCTAGCGTGGATTAACAACACAGGCCCACCATCGCGCAACAGCACAGTCGCAGCATGCTCATCGTCTAGCAGAATCTCACCAACCAGATTCTCCTCGTCGGGCCAACTTGCCAATTGATATCTCGGGATCTCCATCCTAGGGCTCCAGTAGTCCGATAGTCTCCTGTCTGCAGAGCATCAAAGGCCAAGACCGTTGGGATCTCAAACTTCTATTACTTCACCAAACACCTTGTGGTTGCTGCTTGAAAGTATCGACCTTGCCTTGTTTGGATATCATCCAATACTGCCTAATTAGCAGTAGTTCTCTCTTGCCTTCAAAAAAGGCGTCATCACAGAAGCGCGCCGTCACAGAGAAAGAACTCGGCCCTTCAACCTCTCGAAGAATGAACGGCGCAGAAGGTCCAAAGAAGGGTAGTCCTGAGCCTCGAAAACATACCAGTCATCCCCGAAGTAAAACCCAGCCTCATCCTCATAAATGTAGACTTCAATCCGCTCTCCCCCACCCACCTTATAGACCATGTATGACTCGCTATCGCCTTCGACAAGATTTCTCGAATAATCCAAACCTCCCTCATCAAGAAGAGAATCGACATCTCTGGAACATAACTCCTGAAATCTATTAATTCTTATCAAGTCGAAAACTCCAATCACAGTCTTCCGATCGTCCAGAGATCGACCTTGGACCGCCCCGTGACCTTGTGGACCCAAGAACCACCAATTCGAAAGACCCTTTCACCACCTCGCCTCCCATAGCCAATCCTGAGATATCTATTGTGATTAAGAAGTCCAGTTTTACCAAACAGAGACATACGAGAACTGCGAGCAATCCGAGAACCTGCAACCGCCGCCCGGGCGCCGACCGGAACCCCTACAAGTAGAGACAACGATACCTGCTGAGCATCTGCGATCGAATTGTAAGCAGGATTTGAATAAAAATTCTCTGCGACATGACCCAGCACCTGACAGTTCGCATCACAGACACCCACGCCCGCAGCCTGAAGAGAGACACTGAAACTAGATCTCATCAGGGCTGACCTCGCCTCACCCTGACCGCCATCTCTGTGGTAGGCCTCTGAGACGAAGTTTCTAAAACTGTCAAAATCCGGCGACTTGTCAGATTTAGTAGAGTGACTTTCATGATCCGGCCTACAGGGCTCACCAGTTTCCTGATCTTCGCAAACATCTACTTGCCCTCCATCGATAGGATTTTCTCTTGTCTCCCCTCTAAATAGACCATCAGGATCGATGAAGTTCAACGGATTGTTACCGACATAAGCGTATCGATTCCAAGTCTGAGGATTCCACGGCTCTCCGTCGATTGGATCCACGGATAGAAACCGTCCGTTCAACGGATTGCAGTACCGGGCATGCATGTAGTCGAGGTCATCGCCCTGACCGACGGTGCCGTGGGTGTCCCGCTCGTGCCCGGTGAACTTCATCCGCTCGCTGGACCCGTTGGGCACGGACTCTTCGCCAAACGGGAAGTAGGTGTGAAGCCCTGCGCTTCTCCCGTCGGCCTTGGTGATGAGCCTCGAGGTGCCGAGATGGTCGAGGTGGAAGAACCTCAACCCCTCGGCCGGTCTCCACGAAGCCAGCAGCTGACCGTCCCGATGGATGTGGTCTTCGCGGTGGTTCCAGGTGCCGGAGGAACCTCCGACGGTGCCCCAGGTGCGCAGCACCTGGCCGCCGAGGTCCCTGAGAGTCCAGGTCTCTTCGATCGGGCT